>JBBSNV010000328.1:0-3397 GCA_038260375.1 Reyranellales bacterium | reverse complement strand
CCGCGCAAAATGACCGAGGCAGCTTTGCGTCAGATCGGCAACAAGGTGACGGTGCATCCGCAAGCAACCTTGGGGGCGCAGCTCGACCGGCTGGGCGCGCTCAGCAGCACCGTGCTGCTCGATCCTGCCACCGCACCCTGGGGCATCGCCGCCCGGCTACAAGCCAGCGGCGCGCGCGTGCTGCGCGACATGGATCCCACCGCTTTGCCCAAGGCGTGCAAGAACAAGGTCGAGATCGCCGGCACACAGCGCGCGCATCGCCGCGACGGCGTGGCGCTGACCAAGTTCCTGGCCTGGCTGGAGCGCATGGTGGTGGGCGGTCGGCTGAACGAGATCGAAGCCTCCGATATGCTCGAAGCGTTGCGGCGCGAGAATGGGCTGTGCCGCGATTTGAGCTTCGACACGATTTCAGGCGCCGGCGCCAACGGCGCCATCGTGCATTACCGCGCCACCGAGAGCTCCAAAGCGCGTCTGAGGGCGGGCTCGCTCTATCTATTGGACTCCGGCGCGCAATATCCCGACGGCACCACCGACGTGACGCGCACCATCGCCATCGGCCAGCCCAGCGCCGAGATGCGCGACCGCTTCACCCGCGTGTTGAAGGGACATATCGCATTGGCCACAGCGCGCTTTCCCGTCGGCACCACCGGCTCGCAGCTCGACGCGCTGGCGCGCCGGCCGCTATGGCAGATCGGGTTGGATTACGAGCACGGCACCGGCCACGGCGTCGGCAGCTATCTGTCGGTGCATGAGGGCCCGCAGCGCATTTCCAAGATGGCCAACAGCGTGGCGTTGCGGCCGGGCATGATCGTGTCCAACGAGCCGGGCTATTACAAAGCCGGCGCCTACGGCATCCGCATCGAAAACCTGGTGCTGGTGCGCGAGGCCAAGACCGATGGCGGCAAATTCCTCGAGTTCGAGACACTCACTCTGGCGCCGATCGACCGCAATTTGGTCGAGCCCTCATTACTTACTCAGGACGAACTAGCCTGGCTTAACGCCTATCATGCGCGGGTGTTACGCAAACTCGGCCCTCGCGTCGATGCGCAAACCAAGGCGTGGTTGGAGCAGGCGACGGCAACGATTGCTTGAGCGAAGCAACACTCTCATTTGGCAAAAGGCGATTGATCTCCCGGGCCCTTCTCTCGCTTGCGGGAGAAGGCCAAATAGAGACGTCCGCGGCTATCGAGTAACCTTCACCTCTCCCCGTTCTTAACGGAGAGAGGAGGCGAGCGTAGCGAGCGGGTGAGGGGCGTGTTCATGGAGCGACGCTGCCCTCACCCTGCCATCGCGCTTATTGATTTATGCGCAGCCGCCACCGATCCTGCGCACGCGCGACGGGCCGCTCCCTATCCCCGCTAAAGCGGGGCGAGGCGTTAAACGCTCTCACTCTTTCGCCAGCGTGAGCCACTCCGCTTCGGTGAGCATCTTGACGCCCAGTTCCTCGGCCTTCTTGGCTTTGGAGCCGGCATCGGCGCCGACGATGACGTAGTCTGTTTTTTTCGAGACGGAGCCCGCGACCTTGGCGCCGAGCGATTCGGCTTGGGCCTTGGCTTCGTCGCGCGATAGAGTTTCGAGGGTGCCGGTGAACACCACCGTCTTGCCGTCGAGCTTGCCGCCCGAATTGGTGATGCGGCGTTGCGCGTCCTGTACTTCGATCTGCTTCAGCACGTCACGCACGACGGCGACGTTGTGCTTCTCGGCGAAGAAATTGACCACGGCGTCGGCGGTGGTGATGCCGATATCGGTCACGTTGACTAACCGGCCGTAAGCCGGGCCGACCTCCTCGGCCGCGCGTTCCTTCTTCTTCACTTCGCTCGGTTGCTTGGCGCGTTCTTTAGTGGCCTGCAGCATGTCGTCGAGCCAGGCATCAGCGCTGCCATATTCGCGGGCCAGGTTCTTGGCCGTGGCCTCGCCGATCATCTTGATGCCCAGGCCATAGATGAAGCGCTCCAACGCAATCTTGCGCCGCGCATCGATCGCCGCGATCAGCTTGTCGACCGATTGCTCGCCCCAGCCCTCGCGCGCGATCAGCTCCTTGCGCTTCTTCTCCAGCCGGAAGATGTCGCCTGGCGTGTCGAGCAGCCCGTCGGCATGGAAGTTCTCGATATGAGTGCCGCCCAGCCCTTCGATGTCGAAGGCCAGGCGCGAGACGAAATGATGCAGCCGCTGTACTTGTTGATAAGGGCAAGCCAGCCCGCCGCTGCAGCGGAACGCCACCGCGCCTTCCTCGCGCACCACATCGGTCTGTAGCGGGCACGGGCAGTGCTTGGGGAAGTGAAAGAGGCGCGCGTTCTTGGGCCGTAGTTCCGGCACGAAGCCCAACACCTGAGGGATAACGTCGCCGGCGCGTTGGATATTGACGGTGTCGCCGATGCGCACGCCCAGCCGCTCGATCTCGTCGGCGTTGTGCAGAGTGGCGCGCGTCACCACCACGCCGCCCACCGTCACCGGCTTCAGCACTGCCACCGGCGTCAAGGTACCGGTGCGGCCGACCTGGATGATGATGTCTTCCAGCTCGGTCTGCGCCTGCTCGGCGGGGAACTTATGCGCCGTGGCCCAGCGCGGCGCGCGGCTGACGAAGCCCAAATCCTTCTGCCAATCGACGCGATCGATTTTGTAGACCACGCCGTCGATGTCATAAGGCAGGTCGGCACGCTTGGCGCCGACCACGTGATAGAACTCCAGCGCCTCTGCCAAGTTGCGGCATTTCCTGGCCAGCGGGTTGACCTTGAAGCCCCACGCTTTGAGCTGCTGCAGGAAGTGCCAATGCGTGTCGGGCTCCCAGCCCTCGCTCTCGCCCCAGGCATAGGCGAAAAACTGCAATGGGCGCGACGCGGTGATCGTGACATCGAGCTGGCGCAAACTGCCGGCGGCGGAGTTGCGCGGGTTGGCGAACATCTTCTCACCCGCCGCCTCTTGGCGTTTGTTAAGTGCTAGGAACGCCTTGCGCTCCATATACACTTCGCCGCGGATCTCGATCAGCTTGGGCGCCTTGCCCTTCAGCTTCTTGGGCACGTCATCGAGCGTTCGCATGTTGGCGGTGATGTCCTCGCCCTCGCTGCCGTCGCCGCGCGTGGCCACCACGACCAGCTCGCCATCCTCGTAACGCAGATTGGCTGATAGCCCATCGATCTTGGCTTCGGCCACAAGCTCTATCGGCGTTGCTTCAGCCAGATCGAGCACCTTGCGCACGCGGGCGAGAAAATCGGCCACGTCCTGATCGTCGAAGGCGTTGTCCAGGGACAACATCGGCTTGCCGTGCCGCACTTTGGCAAAGCCGGTGGCGGCCGCAGCGCCAACCTGCCGGGACGGGCTATCGGCGCCGATCAGTTCGGGGAATTTCGCCTCGATCGCGTTGTTGCGCCGGCGCAGTGCGTCGTATTGCGCGTCGCTG
>JBBSNV010000327.1:0-3399 GCA_038260375.1 Reyranellales bacterium | reverse complement strand
ATGGATCTGGGATTTGCCGGCAAATCGGTGCTGATCACCGGCGGCGGCTCGAATATCGGCCGCGGCATCGTGCTGGCCTTCGCCGCCGAGGGCGCGCGCATCGTGCTGGCGGACATCGACCGCGAACAGGCCGACGCCACGGCCGGATTGGCGCGGGAGCGTCACGCTGCCGAAGTCACGGTGCTGCAATGCGATGTCAGCAAGTTGGACGAGGTTCAACGAATGGCCGAGGCGGCGGAAAATTCGTATGGCAGCATCGACGTGCTGGTCAACAATGCCGGCTGGGAGCGGCCGACCTATTTCTCCGAGCAGCAGCCCGATTATTGGGCGCGGGTGATCGCCGTCAATTTGATGGGCACGATCCATTGCACCAAGGCGGCGCTCGATCGCATGGTCAACCGGCGCAGCGGCGCCGTGGTGTGCATCTCTTCGGATTCCAGTTTCGGCGAAAAGCGCAACACGGTCTATGGCGCGGCCAAGGGCGGCGTGAACACATTTGCCAAAGCCATCGCCAAGGAATACGGCCGCTACAACATCCGCTGCAACGTGGTGGCGCCGGGCGTGATCTTGCCGCCCAGCCGCGACGATGTCGGCGCCCATAGCCTGTGGGCCGAAGCGGGCGCAGTGTTCTCCGACGCGCAAATCGAGACCTCGCGCCAGGCCGTGCCTTTGGGCAAGCTGGGCACGCCGCAGGACATCGCCAATGCGGTGCTGTTCTTTGCCTCGGACAACATGGCCGGTCATGTCTCGGGCCAAGTGATTTCGGTCAGCGGCGGCTATGCCACGCCGTAGCGGCATGTCGGAACAGGGGCCGGTGCTGGTGGCGGGCGGCGGTATCGGCGGTATTGCTGCCGCCTTGGCGCTGGCGCGGCGGGGCTTTGCCATCACCGTGCTGGAACAGGCGGCGCAGCTGGGCGAAATCGGCGCCGGCTTGCAGGTCGGGCCGAATGGTTTCGCTGCGTTCGACGCGCTGGGCATCGGCGAATTCGCCCGCTCGCGCGCGGTGTACACGGACGAAATGGTGATGCACGACGCGCTCGACGAATACCAGGTCGGCCGCATCCCCACGGGAAAAGCTTTCATCGAACGCTTCGGCAATCCTTATGCGGTGATCCACCGCGCCGACGTGCATGACTCGTTGCTCGAGGGCGCGCGGGCGGCGGGCAACATTGAGTTGCTGACCTCGACCCAAGTGCAAAGCATCGAACACGATAGCGACGGTGTGACGGCGATCGATGCCAAGGGCGGGCGTCATCGCGGTGTGGCGCTGATCGGCGCCGATGGCGTGAAGTCGGCGGTGCGCGCGCAGTATGTCGGCGACGCCGCGCGGGTGTCGGGCCATGTGGTGTATCGCGCCGTGGTCGATAAGAACGATTTCCCCAAAGACCTGCAATGGAACGCGGCCAGCATTTGGGTCGGGCCGAACTGCCATTTGGTGCATTATCCGTTGCGTGGCGGCCAGCAATACAACGTCGTGGTCACCTTCCATAGTCGTGACCAGGAAGAATGGGGCGTACGAATCGGCAGCCGCGAAGAAGTGCAGAGCTATTTCGACGACATCTGCGCCAAGGCGCGCCAGCTGATCGATCTGCCCAAGGACTGGACGCGCTGGGCCACCGCCGACCGCGAGCCGATCGCGCAATGGACTTTCGGCAAGGTCACGTTGCTGGGCGATGCCGCGCACGCCACCTTGCAATACATGGCGCAGGGTGCCTGCATGGCGATGGAAGACGCCGTGACCTTGGGCGAGGCGTTGCGCGTGCATAACGACGATTTCGCGCCGGCGTTCGAGCTGTACCAGCGCTCGCGCGTGGCAAGAACCGCTCGCATCGTGCTGGCGTCGCGCGAGATGGGCCGCATCTATCACGCCAAGGGGGTCGAGCGGCTGGTGCGCAACGAGCTGTGGAAAAATCGTTCGCCCGAGCGCTACTACGACGCGATGGAATGGCTGTTCGGCTGGACGGTGCAGAACTGCCTGGCGAAATAAGGAGACGCAACATGCAGGTTGGCGTGGTGGGCTTGGGCCGGATGGGCGGCAATATCGTGCGGCGGCTGACGCAACACGGCCAGCGTTGCGTGGTGTGCGACCAGGATGCGGCGACGGCCATGTCGAGGATTCGGGCGAGGGCCGCTGGACGTTGATGACGGCGGTTGAACAAGCCGTGCCGGCGCCGGTGCTGCCGGCTGCGCTCTATGCGCGGTTTCGCTCGCGCGAGAGCGACAATATTGCCGACAAGCTGCTATCGGCGATGCGCCATGCCTTTGGCGGGCATCTCGAGCCCCAGAAGCCGACCAAGAAATGAGTGCCGCGCCGATCTTGTTGGTGATGGGCGTGTCCGGCTCGGGCACGACCACGGTGGCCGAAATTTTGGCAACGTCGCTGGACTGTGAATTCCAGGAAGGCGATGCGCTGCATCCGCCCGCCAACGTCGCCAAGATGCGCGCCGGCGTGGCCCTCGACGATGCCGACCGCTGGCCGTGGCTGGAACAGATCGCCGCCCGGATCGACGAATGGCGCAAGCAAGGTCGGGGCGGCATTGTGACGTGCTCGGCGCTGAAGCGCGCCTATCGCGATGCGGTGATCGGCCAAAGCGGCGACGTGCGGCTGGTCTATCTCAAAGGCTCGCATGAGCTGATCCGCGCGCGCATGGCCAAGCGGCGCGATCACTACATGCCGCTCGCGTTGCTCGACAGCCAGTTCGCCGCTTTGCAGGAGCCGACGCCCGACGAACACGCCGTCGTGGTCGGGATCGACGCCACGCCCGACGAAATCGCCGCGCGCATCCTGGCGGCGCTATAGCTCGTCGCGCGTCAGCGCCCGTTTGGGCGGTTCGTGCAGGGCATAGACTTCTAAGCCGTCGATCGGCAACGCCGGATAAAGTACGCGCACCAGCGGATCGTGGCCCGGCACGACATGGTCAGGCGAATCGGCCAGCGCTTCGAGCTTGTGCCAGCCTTCCAGCATGTCGCCGACATCCAGCACGATCGGGAACGGAATACGGCGGCGGATATTGGCGTAGAAATGCGCCGCGTCCGACGCCAGCACCACGTGGCCGCGCTTGGTGCGCACCCGCACCGACTGCAGGCCTGCGGTATGGCCGCCGATCAAATGCAGCGACACGCCATCGGCCAGTTGTGCGTCGCCGTCGTGAAAGCGTACGCGTTCCTTGTAGACATGGCCCACCACCTGCGCGACATGGTCGACGTTGAAGGCGTGGCGCTGTTGGGCGTGCAGCATGTTGCGGCCGGTGGCATAGGCCATCTCGCGGTCCTGCAGGTGAAACAGCGCGTTGGGGAAATGATGCGTGGTGCCGGCGTGGTCGTAATGCAGATGGGTCAGCACCACATGATCGATCGCCTCGGGCGCCAGGCCGTAGCGGCGCAGCGCCTCGGCCGGCT
>JBBSNV010000326.1:0-3404 GCA_038260375.1 Reyranellales bacterium | reverse complement strand
CAAGCTGGCCGAGGTGGCTTCGGCATAGCGCTCCAACGCCGGCAAATCGGCGGGCGGCTCGTCCTGCAAATCGAAAATGCGCGCCTCGAGCAGCGCATGGAACGGCCCGCGCGGCAGGTCGAAGCGCGCCACCGCTTGCGCCAGAGGCTGCACGATCTGATGGCGCAACGGCTTGCCGTCGTAGATGCCGTCCAGCGCGTCGCGCCACCATTGCAGGCGGATGTGACCCAGGATCGGTTCGCTGACCAGCTCGCGGGTGCGCGCCACTTCGCCGTTGAAAGCCAACAGCGCGAACAGGCCTGCGCGCGCTTCTTCCGGCGCGAACAGGCCGCATAAATAGCGGTCGTAATCGCGCTGGCGCACCAGCTCGGCGCAATGGCGATTGTCGTCGAGCGGGGGCACGCCCGCCCGGCCCGTCACCAATCTGCCTGCACTTTCGCTTCCGCTCTGCGTCATCATCGCGCCTGAATTCGATCCGGTAATAGGTTATGCCACAACCCGCCATGCCGACAGCCGCAAATCCCCCCGATCTCGCCGGCATTTTAGCCGCGGGCAACACCCCAGATGTGGTCTTGCTGCAATGGACCGGCAAGGCATTGCCGGCAACGTTGATACCGCGCTATCGCCAAGCGTTGCAGGCGTTGCAAGCGGTTCGCGGCGGGGTGCGGATGGGCGATGAAGCTGCGCTGATGCAATGGGAGCTAGCTGCGCCAGACGACGCCGAATTCGCAACCCTGCGCCGCGCTTTGCTGCAAGCGGCACGGCGCGAGCTCGGCACGATGGCGCGTCACGATCCGCTGCTGTTCGCCGGCTGGAGCGATTTCTACAATCACGCGCGCTTTGCCATGGTGCCGCTGGGCCGGCTGATGCTGCACGCGGCCGGCGTCACCGGCACCCCGGCGGCCGAAGCGCTCGACGCATCGATGACCGCGCTGGCGCTGATCGGGGCGCTGCAGGAAGCGCCGCAGCGCTATCGCGCCACCGGCACCGTCGCGCTGCCCTGGCAGTGGCTGGCCAACGAAAATGTCGCTGCCAGCGCGCTGGGCCGGGCCCACTGCGGCGTCGGGCTGCGCCAAGCCTATGGCCGCGGCATCGACCGCGCGCATGAGTTGCTGGCGATCGCCGGACCGGCGCGCACCCTGCCCGGCATCGGCCACTGGGCAGCGGCCAATAACCTGTTGGCGCAGCGCCTGTTGCGCCGATTGCATCGGCGCGATTTCCTGGCGCGGCCGGTCGCGCTCGGCCTGTGGGACAGATTGGCGTTGCGCCTAAAGAACTTCTAGCCGCTCGCAACAGCGAACAACCCGCAAGGCGAATGGCTTGCGGGGCGGCAGCGCTATGCTAGAATCGCGGTATCCTGCAAACATCAAGCTCAAGGGGGAGCGTTCCGATGGGTGCTATTCTTGCCAATCTGCAGAAAACCGTTATTGCCGGCTTTGTATTGCTGGTCGTCATTTTCGTCGTTGTCAAAGCGATCTCAGGGAACTGGGCATTCTTCGACACCGAGTGGATCAAATTCGTGTTGCGCTGGCTGCATGTGTTGAGCGGCGTGATGTGGATCGGCCTGCTGTATTATTTCAACTTCGTGCAAACGCCGGGCATGCCCAAGATCCCCGACGAGCAGAAGCCGGCGATCACGAAAGTAATTGCACCGTCGGCGCTGTTCTGGTTTCGCTGGAGCGCCATGTCGACCATCTTTTTCGGCCTGATATTGGCTGGAGTGAGCCATTACATCGTCAGCGCCTTGACCCTGGGCCTTGTGCAATCAGGCACGCCGACAACGGGGCCCGCTATCGGCATCGGCATGTGGCTGGGCATCATCATGTGGTTCAACGTCTGGTTCATCATCTGGCCGAACCAGAAGATCGTGCTGGGCATTGTCACTGCCGCGCCCGAAGCCAAGCCCAAGGCCGCTCGTTTGGCGGGACAGGCATCGCGCATCAACACCTTGCTGTCGATCCCGATGCTGTTCTGCATGATCGCTTACGCGCACAACGGACTCTGACGGCTGGCCGACAAGATAAAAACGGGCCATAGAGCAAATCACATTAAGCCGGAAGCTTCGCTTGTTCCGGCTTAGTGTGTGAATTTGCTCCACTTATAAATTGTAGAGCGGATCCACGCGATCAGGTGAAATGTTGCCTGATCGCGATCCGCTCTAATGGCCCTGTTTTTTGTCGCAAAACTTCGTTAGGCCAGCGGCAGCAGCCCTGCAGCCACCAGTCGGTTCTCAGCCAGCAGCACGTTGTAGGTGCGGCAGGCGGCACCGGTATCCATCACGTCGGCAACCACGCCCATGCCGCGCAATTCGTGGCGCAATGCTGTGGATAGCGGCCAAGGCCGCGCCCCGGCACCGAACAGCAGGATTTCGCAGCGCCGGCCCTCGGCGAATAGCGGCGCCAGGCTGGCGAAGCTCAAATCGCTCCACGCGGCGACCGGCCAATGCAAAGTCACCTTGGGCATGACCAGCACCGCGCCGTCGTGGATTACGTTGCTGATGCGAAAGCGCCCCTCGCCATAGGTCTGGATGACTTGGACTTCGTCGGGGCGCGGCGTGGGCAGCGTCTTGTCGTCGATCATGAAGCTGCCGATCGGCGCTAGGGCAAATGCGCCTTGTCGTTCTTGGCCGGCTCTTTGCCGCCACGGCGCAGCTTGTTCTGGCCCAAGAACAACAGGATTGGTGCTGCGATAAAGATCGACGACGAGGTCGCCAGCACGACGCCGAACAGCAGCACGATGGCGAAATCCTCGATCGCCTTGCCGCCCAGCAACGCCAGCGGCAGGGTCGAGAGGAACACGGTCAGCGAGGTGTTGACAGTGCGGTTCAAGGTCTCGTTGATCGATTTGTCTATCAGCTCGCGCAGCGGCATGGATTTGTACTTGCGCAGATTCTCGCGCACGCGGTCATAGACCACGACCTTGTCGTTGACCGAGAAACCCATGATGGTGAGGATCGCGGCGATCGACACCAGGTTGAATTCGATCCCGGTAACGGCGTAGAAGCCGATGGTTTTGGTGACGTCAAGCACCAAGGTGGCGATGGCGCCGATGCCGAACTGCCACTCGAAGCGGAACCAGATGTAAATCAGCATGGCGATCAACGCCAAACCCATGGCGATCATGCCCGATTGGAATTGTTCGCCCGAGATCGATGCGCCGATCGACGAGGCGCGCCTGATCTCGACGTCGGGATAGGCTTTTTGCAGCGCGTCGGTGACTTTCTTGCTGGCCGCGGTGGTGGCAACATCGACATCGCCCTGGCGCTCCATGCGGATGCGCACGTCGTTAGGCGAGCCGAATTCCTGCAGCGCGATATTGCCCACGCCCAGGCCGCCCAGCAGGCCGCGCAGCGCCGGGAAGTCTGCCGGCTGAACGAAGCGCGCCTCGACCACGATGCCGCCCTT
>JBBSNV010000325.1:0-3423 GCA_038260375.1 Reyranellales bacterium | reverse complement strand
GGAAGGCTGATGAGCACCGAACCCAACCAATCCGTCGCGCCGATTTCCCAGCAGATCTGGGACATGAAATATCGCCTGCGCGGGCCCAATGGCGCTGCCCTCGACAACACAGTCGAGGACACCTGGCGTCGCGTGGCCAAAGCCTTGGCCGAGGTCGAGCCCAATGACCGCGAGGTTTGGCAACAGCGCTTCTATTCGGCGCTGGCCGATTATCGCTTCCTGCCCGCCGGCCGCATCCTGGCCGGCGCCGGCACCGGTCGCCAGGTGACGTTGTTCAACTGCTTCGTCATGGGCGACGTGCCCGATTCGATGGGTGGCATTTTCGAGAATCTCAAAGAAGCCGCGCTGACCATGCAGCAGGGCGGCGGCATCGGCCACGACTTCTCGACCTTGCGGCCCAAGGGCGCGCCGGTGAAGGGCGTCGGCGCCGACGCTTCGGGTCCGCTGTCGTTCATGGATGTGTGGGATGCCATGTGCCGCACCATCATGAGCGCCGGATCGCGCCGCGGCGCCATGATGGCGACGATGCGCTGCGATCATCCCGATATCGAGGCCTTCATCGAAGCCAAGCGCGAACCGGGGCGCTTGCGCATGTTCAATCTCTCGGTGCTGGTGAGCGACGCCTTCATGGCGGCGGTCGAGCGCGACGATTCCTGGGCGCTGACCTTCGGCGGCGCGGTCTATCGCACGGTCAAAGCGCGTGACCTGTGGGACAAGATCATGCGCGCCACCTATGCGTTTGCCGAGCCGGGCGTGATCTTCATCGATCGCATCAATAAGGCCAACAACCTTCACTATTGCGAGCACATCCACGCCACCAATCCGTGCGGAGAGCAGCCACTTCCAGCCTATGGTGCGTGTTTGCTGGGTTCGATCAATCTGTCGCGCTTGGTGAAGCAGCCGTTTACCAAGAACGCGCAGCTCGATCTCGACGCGCTGGCCGAGCTGGTGCCGCTGGCGGTGCGCATGATGGACAACGTGGTCGATCTATCGCGCTACCCGTTGCCGCAGCAGGAACACGAGGCCAAAGCCAAGCGCCGTATCGGGTTGGGCGTCACCGGTCTGGCCGATGCGCTGATTATGTGCGGCGCGCGTTACGGCAGCGCCGATGCCGTGCGGCTGACCGAACGCTGGATGTTCGAAGTGCAGCGCCTGTCCTATCTCGCTTCGGCTTCACTGGCGGCGGAGAAGGGCAGCTTCCCGCTTTACGACCGAGAGCAATATCTGGCCGGCGAGACGGTGTCGCGCCTGCCGGCCGATGCGCGCGCGGCCATCGCCCAACACGGCATCCGCAACGCGCTGCTCAATTCGATCGCGCCGACCGGCACCATCTCGCTGTTCGCCGACAACGTGTCGTCGGGCATCGAGCCGGTATTCGCCTTCACCTTCACCCGCAACATCCTGCAGCCTGACGGCTCGCGCCAGCAGGAAGAGGTCAGCGATTATGCCTGGCGGCTGTATCGTCGGCAGTTCGGCGAGGATGCAAAGCTGCCGGATTACTTCGTCGATGCTCAAAGCCTGAGCCCGCAAGATCACGTCGTGATGCAGGCGGCGGTGCAGAAATATATCGACAGCTCGATCTCCAAGACCATCAACGTGCCCGAAGACACGCCGTTCGAGGCGTTCAAGAACGTCTATCTGCAGGCCTATAAGCTGGGCTGCAAAGGCTGCACCACCTACCGGCCCAATCCGATCACCGGCTCGGTACTGGAAGTGGGTGCGGGCGTTGCGACCGAAGCCAACAACCGCGTGGTGCCGATCGATCCCTTGCGCGCCAAGCCCAGCGATCCGTTGGAAGGCGGCATCGTCTATATGACCCAGCCGCTCGATCGGCCGGGCGAGTTGGCGGGGCGCACCTACAAGATCAAATGGCCCGACACCGATCACGCCATCTACATCACGGTCAACGACGTGGTGCAGGACGGCCGCATCCGGCCGTTCGAGATTTTCATCAACTCCAAGAACATGGAGCATTACGCCTGGACCGTGGCGCTAACCCGCATGATCTCGGCGGTGTTCCGCCGCGGCGGCGACGTGTCGTTCGTGGTCGAGGAATTGAAAGCCGTGTTCGATCCGCGCGGCGGGCAATGGATGGAGGGCCGCTACGTGCCCTCGCTGTTGGCGGCGATCGGCGAGATCATCGAACGCCACATGGTCGAGATCGGCTTCATCCCCGCGCAGCGCGACAGCAGCGAGGCGCAGCCGGCGATGTTGAAGATCGCGGCCGGCGCCGAGCGCCATCCCGCGCGCGGCGACGATTTGCGGCTGAAGCAATGCCCACAATGCGGCTCGGCCTCCTTGACCCGGCGCGAAGGCTGCGACATGTGCCTGAGCTGCGGCTATTCACGCTGCGGATAGCAGCATTATTTAGCGTGCGGGTGAATTCAGCCGCGTCGGCGCCCGTGCGGTGCGCTCGCTCTAGTCGGGGAACTCGATAGTCGCTACATTTGACCAGTAGTTGTCGCCGGCCGCGTTCTCTAGGCCTTTAAAGGTGACCGAATGCATCTGCATCGCGCAGTCCTTGCCCTGACGATTGTTATCGTTATTTCCGGTCTCGCCCAGGCGCAAACGCCGGCCGAGCCGAAATTTTCCGCCACCGGACCGGATACCAATGCCTATGGGGCGGCGCAAAACTACCTAACGCCGGCCAAGGGGCGGCGGCTGGGGCCAATCGACCAGAACATGTTGGTCGGCTTCTACAGCCATTTCGACCAGGTGCGCGATTTGCGCCCGGTGCCGACATCGTCATCGCCTTCGGTCTTGAAGCGGGCGGCGGTGGAAATCGCCCCGGTCTACGGCTATGACGGGCGCATCAAAACCGCCGCCGATTATCTTGCCGCGCATCCGGTGACCGGATTGCTGATCGCGCGCGGCGACACGATCCTGTACGAGCATTACCAGTATGGCCGCAGCGACCGCGACCGCTTCATGTCGCAGTCGATGGCCAAGACGGTGATCGGCATGCTGGTGGGCATCGCGCTGTCGGAAGGCGCGATCAAATCGATCGACGATTTGGTTTCGGTCTATGTGCCGGAACTGGCCGGCACCGAGTACGGCAAGACGCCGATCCGCGCCCTGCTGCAAATGTCGTCCGGCATTGCCTATCGCGAGACTTACCAGCCCGGCGACGACGTTACCAAAATGGCGCAGGATCTGTTTCCCCCGGACTCGGCCGGCGCGATTGCCGCGGTCAAGCAGTTCAACAGCCGCACCGCGCCGCCAGGCACGCAGTTCAACTATTCCAGCGCCGACACCGAAGTGCTGGGCCTGGTGCTGAGCCGCGCCACCCACGGGACGGTGGCAAACTATTTCAGCACCCGCATCTGGCAGAAGTTGGGCGCCGAAGCCGATGCCGGCTGGGCGGTCGATGCCACCGGTCAGGAGATTGCCTTTTGCTGCATGGTGGCGACGTTGCGCGACTGG
>JBBSNV010000324.1:0-3424 GCA_038260375.1 Reyranellales bacterium | reverse complement strand
CTACGCGCTGTCCGCCGCCCGCGCCTTGATCGACGTGCCTGGCCTCGATGCCGAGGCCGTCGCCCGCAAGGCGATGAAGATCGCGGCAGAGGTTTGCGTCTATACCAACACCAATATCACCGTCGAGGTGCTGTAATGTTCGACGGCCAACCGAGTAAATCAACCATGACCACCGATTTCTCGCCGCGCGAGATCGTTTCCGAGCTCGACCGCTTCATCATTGGCCAAGCCGATGCCAAGCGCGCCGTCGCCATTGCGCTGCGCAACCGCTGGCGCCGGCTGCAGCTCGAGGAGGGCTTGCGCGACGAAGTGCTGCCCAAAAACATCCTGATGATCGGCCCGACCGGTGTCGGCAAGACTGAGATCGCGCGGCGTCTGGCCAAACTGGCCGGCGCGCCTTTCATCAAGGTCGAAGCCACCAAGTTCACCGAGGTGGGCTATGTCGGTCGCGACGTCGAGCAGATCGTGCGCGATCTGATGGAGGCGGCGATCGCCATCACGCGCGAACGCATGCGCAAGGAATTCGTCGCCAAGGCCGAACTGGCGGCCGAGGAACGCGTGCTCGACACCTTG
Organism: Reyranellales bacterium; assembly: GCA_038260375.1. Classification (GTDB taxonomy): domain Bacteria; phylum Pseudomonadota; class Alphaproteobacteria; order Reyranellales; family JAQSWP01; genus JBBSNV01. The sequence goes on along the minus strand of JBBSNV010000324.1, from coordinate 2,851 downwards.
GTCGGCCCCGCTGCCTCACCCGACACGCGGCAGAAATTCCGCCGTCAGCTGCGCGAGGGCGCGCTGGCCCAGCGCGAGATCGAGATCGAAGTGGCCGATCAGGGCCAGGCCGCGACATTCGAGATTCCCGGCATGCCCGGCGCCAATATCGGCATGGTCAATATCGGCGACATGCTCGGCAAGGCGTTCGGCGGCCGCAAGAAGACCAAGAAGATGAGCGTGGCCGAATCCTACGACGTGCTGGTCCAGGAAGAGAGCGACAAACTGGTCGATCAAGAGCGCGTGGTGCGCGAAGCGCGCGACGCGGTCGAGCAGAACGGCATCGTGTTCATCGACGAGATCGATAAAATCTGCGCGCGCTCCGAACGCATGGGCGCCGATGTCAGCCGCGAGGGCGTGCAGCGCGATCTGCTGCCGTTGATCGAAGGCACCATCGTTGCCACCAAGCACGGGCCGGTGAAGACCGACCACATTCTATTCATCGCCTCGGGTGCGTTCCATTTGGCCAAGCCGTCCGATCTGCTGCCCGAATTGCAGGGCCGCCTGCCAATCCGCGTCACCCTCGCGGCGCTGACCCAGGCGGATTTCCGCCGCATTCTGACCGAGCCGGAAGCCAGCCTGATCAAGCAGTACAAGGCGCTGATGGCGACCGAGAAGCTGGAGCTGAATTTTACCGAAGAGGCGATCGACGAGTTGGCGCGGCTGGCCGCAGAGGTCAACGGCGCGGTGGAGAATATCGGCGCACGGCGCTTGCACACGGTGCTGGAAAAGCTGCTGGAAGACATCAGCTTCGACGCTGCCGACCGTCCCGGCACCGCCATCACCATCGATGCCGATTACGTGCGGACGCATGTCTCGACTTTGGCCAAGAACGCCGATCTGTCGAAGTTTATCCTGTAAGGGGCGCGTAAGGGGGAGCGATGCGCAAGGTTATTGTGGTGGCGATGATGGCGTTGCTGGTGGGCATTGCGCCGCTGGCGGCTTGGTCGCAAACCCCGGCACCCGGCGGCAGGGTGAAGCCGACCGCGCCGTTCGCCACGACGCCCGACCGGCCCAAGACTAACCCCACCGAAGCAGACAACACCTGCTTGTCGATGCTGCCGCAGCTGATGGGCGAGGCGGAAAAGGGCAACCCGCAATCGGCCTATCGCGTCGGTGTGCTCTACGAAAACGGCTGCGGCGTGCGCATCAATCAGCAGATTGCCGCGGCCTATTACGAAATCGCGGCCAAGGGTGGCCATGCCGAAGGCGCCGTGCGCCTGGCAATGATCTATATCGACGGCGAGGCGCTGAGACAGGATTACGCCAAGGCGCGCGCGCTGCTCGATGGCCCGGCCAAGGCCGGCCATCCGATGGCCAATTATTTTCTGGGCGTGATCGCGTCGCGCGGCGACGAAGTCAAACCGGCCAAGCCCGACCTGGCAGCGGCGATGAAATATTTTCGCGCTTCGGCCGATGGCGGCCTCGCCCAGGCGCAGTTCATCGTCGGCCAAGCCGCGGCGGAAGGCACCGACCTGCCCAAGGACGGCAAGCTGGCCAAGGTGATGTTGCTGCGCGCTGCGGCGCAAGGCCATGGCTGGGCGCAGGCGATTTTGGGCCGTTTGTTGGTCGACAACGAATTGCCCGATGCCGATCCGGTCGAAGCGGTGACCTGGCTCAGCATCGCCAAGCGCGACAATGCCGACGCAGCGCTGCTGGTGGCGCTGTGCGACGCCAATCTGAAAAAGCTGCAACCCAAGCTCAGCCCGGCGCAACTCAAGCAAGCGCAAGACCGCATCGCGGCCTATCAGCCCAAGCTGGAATGGGAAGAGAAGATTTAGCAGCCCAACTTAGAGGCAGAAGAAATCGGCCATGTCGATCAGCGGGGCGGGCCCGCGCAAAATCCAGCCGACCACGCCGCCCACCAGCAACAAGCTGCCCAGCCCGCCGGCCAGCAGCCATAGCCACTGTGGCGTCTTCTCACCAGAAAGATCGGTATCGCTCATAGCTTCAATGTAGGCGCGATGCGGCCGGCTCGCCAGTAGCCGGCCGCTATCGGTTTCAGGCCGCCGCCAGCCCAGCCAAGCGCGGCACCGGCTGCTCGCGGATCGCCAGATGCATGGCCGAGGTGATCAGGCCCAGCGCCACGCTGATCCACCACATGGCGTCGTAATTGCCAGTCAGGTCGAACAATTTGCCGCCGCCCCAACTGCCCAAGAAGCTGCCCAGCTGATGGCCGAAAAATACGACGCCATAGAGCATCGACATATGCGCTGGTCCGAAGATGTGGCCGACCAGGCCCGACGTCAGTGGGATGGTGCCCAGCCACAGGAAGCCCAAGGTTGCGGCGAAGATCAGCACCGACGTCCCGCTCAGGGGCAAAATAATGAACAGCAAGAACACCATGGCGCGCAGGAAGTAGAGCAACGCCAACATGTTTTTGCGTTGATAGCGTCCGCCGGACCAGCCCCACAGCACGGCGCCAGCAATATTGAATAGGCCCACCATGCCGATCGCCCAACCACCCAAGGCAATGGGCGAGATATGGCTGCCGAACAAGTTCAAATCGACGCCCTTGTCGGCGATATACGACGGCAGATGCAGGCCGACGAAAGCGACATGAAAGCCGCAGACGAAAAAGCCGATCGTCAGCAGCCAGAAGCTGGGCGTATCGCGGGCTTCGCGCAACGCGGCGCCGCTGGTGATCTTATGCGCACCCGCCGCGGCATTGAGCGAAGCCCGCGTTTCGCGCAAGCCCAAGGCCAGCGGCACCATAATCACCGACACCGCCGCCAGCAGCAGCATGGTGTTGTGCCAATTGCCCAACAGGTCGAGCGAGATGCTGGCGAAGGGCACGATGGCGAACTGGCCG
>JBBSNV010000323.1:0-3426 GCA_038260375.1 Reyranellales bacterium | reverse complement strand
TGCCGATATTGATCGGCTCGGCCACGTTGCTGTTCATCAGCTTGGTGCTGCCGAACAGGCAATCGCCGATATACATGAAGCTGCGGGTCTGCTCGCCATCGCCCCAAATCTCGATGTCATGCTTGCCCGACAGCTTGGCGGCGATCACCTTGCGGCAGATCGCGGCCGGTGCTTTTTCGCGGCCGCCGTCATAGGTGCCTTCGGGCCCATAGACGTTGTGATAGCGCGCGACGCGGGTGATCAGGCCGTAATCTTCGGTGAAGTGACGGCACATGCGCTCGCTGAACAATTTCTCCCAGCCATAGCCATCCTCAGGCATGGCAGGGTAGGCATCTTCCTCTCGTAACGCGGTGACGTTGGCGTCGGTCTGCTTGTCGCCGTTATAGACGCAGGCGGAGGAGGCGTAGAAGAAGCGTTCGGCCTTGGTATCGCGCGCCGCCATCAGCAGATGCGTGTTGATCAGTACCGATAGCATGCATTCGGCTTTGTGGGTTTCGATGAAGCCCATGCCGCCCATGTCGGCGGCCAGATTGTAGACGATGCGGCTGCCGGCCAGTGCCTCGTGACAATCGTCGATCTTGCTGAGATCGAGGCGCAGATTCTCCGCCTTGGGCGAGACCTGATACCATTCGTTGAGCGGCTTGAGATCGACCGAGCGCAGTTTGCTGTAGCCTTGGTCGTGCAGGTAATTGATCAAATGGCCGCCAATGAAGCCGCCGCCGCCGGCCACTACCACAATGTCGTTCGACGACATAAATGCCCTTTCCAAATTCCCCTATATTCTAACGCGTGGCCGCTGGTTTAGCCAGCAAGGCAATGAAGCGGTCGGCAATAGGCCCAATGGAGAAATTGCTTTCGGCATAGCGCCGGCCATTGGCCGCCATGCGCCGACGCGCTTCGGGATCGTGCAGCAATTGCTGGCAGGCGGCGATCAGCGCCGCGTGCTGGCCCGGCACCACGACCAGGCCGGCTTGCTCACGCTCGATCAGTCGTGCGGCCAGATTGTTCTTGGGCATGGCGCCGACGATGGGCCGGCCTGCCGCCAGATAGGTCAGGACTTTGGACGGTACCGAGAACACGCCGGCATCGGGCTCCAACAATGCCAGCACGACATCGGAAGCTCCCAACATGTCGGGCAGATCGGCAAACGGTTGGAACGGCAACAACACTAGATTGTCGAGCTGTTCGCGCGCACGTGCCTCTGCCAAGTAAGTAGCGCCCAAGCCTTCCGACGCTACTACCACGCGAGCCTCCGGCCGATCGGTCAGCGCCTTGGCCAGCGCCACCAGCAGGCTGGGGTCGTGCTTCAGACCCAACGTGCCGCCATAGGTTAGGTTGACGCTGGTAGCGAGATCGTGCCGCCGGCTCCAATCGTTGACCTTCGGTCGCGGCGTGATCTCGTCAAGCGGGCTCCAGTTTTCGATCACTGTAATGCGCTCGCGCGCCACGCCGTAGCTTTGCAGTACGGGAATGAAATCGTCGGTGATCGCCACCACCACATCGCTACCGCGCAAGCAGCGCGCTTCGACCGAGGTCAGCCAGCGCGCGGCTAGGCCGCCGATCAAGGGCAAGCGCTTGGGCAATAGGCGTTGGGCTGCTTCGCCGTACAAATCCTGCAGCCAAAACACGAAGCGCGCGCCGCTCGATCGGGCGCACGCCAGCGCCGCCTTCTGCACATGTGGCGGTGCGTTGCCGCTGATCATGGCGTCGGGTTGGAATACCCTGATGCGGTCGACCAGCTTTTTGGCGTAACGGCGTTCCTGAAACCAGCGTTTGGCAAAGCCATATTTGTCGATCGCGGCGCCGATCTCGATGCCGTCGACCGCGAAGCCAGCGGCATCGTCGGCGCTGCGCTCCAACCGGCCGCGCGGCGATTGGATGGCGCGCGAGTAGAGATGCAGCACGGTATGGCCATGCCGCGCCAACTCGCGCGACAGCTCGACTTGGAAAGGGTGGCCGGAATAATCGTGCAGCAGGATGCGCAACGGCCGGTGTCCGAGGCTAGGTTTTGACGCGGCTGATGACGTAATTGTAGAGGGTGCGCAGGCTTTCTTCGATGCTCATTACTTCGGTGTCGAGCACAAGATCGGCGCTTTCCGGCTCTTCATAAGACGACGAGACGCCGGTGAATTCGGCGATCTGGCCAGCACGCGCCTTGACGTATAGGCCCTTGGGATCGCGTTGCTCGCAAGCGGCTAAGGATGCCTTCACATAGACTTCGCTGAAATGCCCGCCGGCGGCTTGGCGCGCATGATCGCGGCCCGAGCGATAAGGCGAAATGAAAGCGGTGATCACGATCAGCCCGGCATCGGCGAACAACGCCGCCGCTTCGGCAACACGGCGGATGTTTTCGGTGCGCTCGTTGGCCGAGAAACGAAGATCGGCGTTCAAGCCACGCCGCACGTTATCGCCGTCCAGCACGTAAGTCTGGTAGCCGCGCTCGAACAACATGCGCTCGAGCGCCATGCCGAGAGTCGATTTGCCGGCGCCAGACAGGCCGGTCAGCCACACCACCATGCCCTGGTGGCCATTGCGCTCGGCCCGCGCGCCAGCCGGCACGGTGTGATCGACCGCGGTCAAATTGGTGGCGGTGCGCAGTAACAGGCGGCGCTGGTCGGGGATGTCCTGCAGGTCGACGATGCCGCCGCCCACCACGTCATGGCCATCGATCAAAGCAAAGCGGCCGGTGTTGGGCAGTTGGTCGTGGGCGTCGAACGGCAAAATCTCCGCCGTGCGCAGGCGAATGTCGGCAATGCCATTGCGCTCGATGGTTTCGCCGCCCCGTTCGATTTCTTCCGTGCCGATACGTCGGTCGATGTCGATCAGCTGAGCGCGGGTCTGGGCGGTGCCGATGCGCAACGTGAGAGTTTGGCCAATGGCTAAGGTCTTGGGGCCGAACCAGAAAATGCGGGCGCACAATTCGTTGCTCTCGACCGGCGCGTCTTGCTCGTGGCTGACCATAGCGCCGCGTTCGACGAAGGCCTGCTCCTCCAGAGTGAAGCCTACCGCTTGGCCGGCGGTCGCTTGCATAACCGGTGTCTTGTCGGGCCATGATTCAATGCTGCGCACCTTGGCCCTGCGGTTGGACGGCGAGACCAACACCATGTCGCCGACATTGATGACCCCGCTTTCGACCCGCCCGGCGATGATTCGTCGATCACCGATGCGATAGACGTCTTGCACGGGAATGCGCAGTGGCTGCAGATCCGACCGCACCGGCGGGGTGAAACGGTCGAGCGCCTCAAGCAAAGTCGGGCCGCTATACCAAATTGTGTTGGCGGAGCGGCTGGCGACGTTATCGCCGTCGCGCGCCGCCATTGGCACGATGGCGGCGATGTCGATGCCGATCTCGCCCAACAGCGCGCGCGTCTGCTGCGCCAACTCGTTGTATTGGGCCTGGCTGAAATCCACCAAATCCATCTTGTT
>JBBSNV010000322.1:0-3460 GCA_038260375.1 Reyranellales bacterium | reverse complement strand
CGGTTAAACGGCATGTCTTCGGAGCGCTGGTCGTGCACCGGCTGCTGTGGCTCTTCGAAATTGATGAACAGCTGCAACTGGTCCTGCAGGATGCGCGCGGCCAAGGCCACCGAGTCTTCCGGCGTCACGGTGCCGTCGGTCTCCAAGGTCAACGACAGTTTGTCGTAGTCGGTACGCTGCCCGACGCGGCTGTTGTCGATCTTGTAGGAAACCTTGCGCACCGGACTATACAGCGCATCGATCGGGATCAGGCCGATCGGAGCATCTTCGGGGCGGTTTTCTGAAGCCGGCACGTAGCCTTTGCCGGTCGAAACCATCAACTCCATATTGATCGAGGCGCCGTCGTCCAAGGTGCAGATCAACAGATTGGGATCCATAATCTGCACATCCGTCGGGGTCTCGATGCGGCCGGCGGTGACTTCGCCCGGACCGGTTGCCTTGAGCACCAGACGTTGCGGACGATCGCCGAGATAACGCACCGCCATCGACTTGACGTTCAGCACGATGTCGGTGACGTCTTCGCGCACGCCGGGGATCGAGGAGAATTCATGCAACACGCCGTCGATTTTGATCGACGTGACGGCGGCGCCTTGCAAAGATGACAGCAGGATACGGCGCAGCGCGTTGCCCAAGGTCAAGCCGAAGCCGCGCTCGAGCGGCTCCGCCACGATGGTCGCAGTGCGCGACGGATCGGTGCCAGCCTCGGTCTGCAGCTTGCTCGGCTTGATCAGATCTTGCCAGTTCTTCTGAAGCACGGTGCCAACCTCTCTAGGAACGGCTCGAAGCCGTCCGATAATTCGCTACATGACATGAACAGCCGACGCGAAGAGCCGCCGATCTTGGCGGGTCGCGCCGGCAAGCGACCGACAGGCGGTCGCCGGAAACTCTAGACGCGCCGGCGCTTGGGCGGACGGCAGCCGTTATGCGGGATCGACGTGACGTCGCGGATCGCGGTGACCGTCATGCCGACGGTCTGCAACGCGCGCAGCGCCGACTCGCGGCCCGAACCCGGCCCCTTCACTTCGATCTCCACCGTGCGCATGCCGTGTTCCATCGCCTTGCGCCCGGCCGCCTCGGCCGCCATCTGCGCGGCGAACGGGGTCGATTTGCGCGAACCCTTGAAGCCCTGCGTGCCCGACGACGACCAGGCAATGGTGTTGCCCTGCACGTCGGTGATATTGACCATGGTGTTGTTGAACGAGGCGTTCACATGCGCCACGCCCGACGTGATGTTCTTGCGCTCGCGGCGACGGGCACGCGGCGCGCCTGCTGGCGCTGCCGTACCCGTCGAAGCGGCCGCTGAGGTCGCTGGTTTCGCCATGATGTGAGGTACTCCTGATTAGGCGGTTTTCTTCTTGCCGGCGATCGGCTTGGCCGGACCCTTGCGGGTACGGGCATTGGTATGGGTACGCTGGCCGCGCACCGGTAGGCCGCGCCGATGCCGCAACCCACGGTAGCAGCCGAGATCCATCAGCCGCTTGATGTTCATCGCCACTTCGCGCCGCAAGTCACCTTCGACGCGATAATCGCGGTCGATGGTCTCGCGGATGCGGATAACCTCGTCGTCGGACAATTGATTGACGCGACGCGCCGGCTCGATGCCCACCTTTTGCACGATCTCATGCGCTTTGGCGGGGCCAATGCCGTGAATATACTGAAGAGCGATTTCCACACGCTTGTTGGTGGGGATATTTACGCCAGCGATACGGGCCAATTTATTAGCTCCTTCAACAGCTTAGGGCACGTTGTTAAGGTGCCGTTCGGCCCTGCCGCGCCTGCGAAAGTGCGCGATTATAGGGCCAGTTTTTGCCAAGTCAACTCGCTATACCAAGGGCTTACGCCCTACCCAAAGCCACCTTCGTTTGTCGATAAACCTCATCCATCGAGGCCATACCGTCGATCGATTTCAGTGTGCCGCGCCCCTTGTAATAGGGCAGCAGCGGCGCGGTCTGGTCGCGATAGGCGCGCAACCTGGCCGTGACCGTTTCGGCGTTGTCGTCCTTGCGCCGGGTGAATTCGGTGCTCCCACACACGTCGCACACGCCCAGTTTTTGGGTCGGCTTGAATTTGTCGTGATACCCCGTTCCGCACTTAGCGCAGGAAAAGCGCCCGGTGATGCGATCGGTCAACACCTTTTCGTCGACCTGCATCTCGACCACGGCATCGAGCTTCAAGCCACGCTTAGCCAGCATTTTGTCCAGCGCCTCGGCCTGGCCCACGGTGCGCGGGAAGCCGTCCAGGATGAAGCCGTTCTTGCAATCGGGCTGGGCGATGCGCTGATCGATCATCGAAATGATCAGATCGTCGGGCACCAGCTCGCCACGCTCCATGATGCCCTGCGCCTTCTTGCCCAACTCGCTGCCCGATTTGACCGCCGCGCGCAACATGTCGCCGGTCGAAAGCTGGCGCAAACCCAGCTCGTCCTGCAACCGCTGCGCCTGGGTGCCTTTCCCGGCCCCCGGGGGTCCAAGTAGAATCAGGTTCATTTGCGTCCCTTGAGCCGGGCCTTTTTGATCAGGCCTTCGTATTGATGCGCCAAGAGGTGCGACTGGACCTGCGCTACCGTGTCGAGCGTCACCGACACCATGATCAGCAGACTGGTGCCGCCGAGGTAGAACGGAATCGCCGCCTCGGCGATCAGCAGTTCGGGTAGCGCGCAGATCGCCGCCAGATACAGCGAACCGATCACGGTGATACGGGTCAACACGTAATCCAGATAGTCAGCCGTGTTCTTGCCCGGCCGGATGCCGGGAATGAAGCCGCCGTATTTCTTCAAGTTGTCCGCCGTCTCAACCGGATTGAACATCACCGCGGTGTAGAAGAAGCAAAAGAACATGATCATGGCGACGAACAGCACCAAGTATGCCGGCCGGCCGTGGCCCAGATTGTTGGTCAGCCAGGTCATCCACTCGCTGCCTTGGGCGGCGCCGAAACCGGCCACCGTGGCCGGGGCCAGCAACAGCGACGAGGCGAAGATCGGCGGAATGACGCCGGCGGTGTTGATCTTCAACGGCAAATGCGAGCTTTCGCCGCCATAAACCTTATTGCCCTGCTGCCGCTTGGGGTATTGCACGAGGATGCGCCGCTGGGCCAATTCCATGAACACGCAGAATGCGATCACGGCGACGATGCCGATCATCAGCGCGATAATGAACGCCGCCGACATGGCGCCGGTGCGGCCCAGTTCCAGAACCTGCACCAAGCCGCCGGGCAAGGACGCGACGATGCCGGAAAAGATGATCAGCGACACGCCGTTGCCGACGCCGCGCGCGGTGATTTGCTCGCCCAGCCACAGCAGGAACATGGTGCCGCCCACCAAGGTCACGACGGTGACGAAGCGGAAATAAAGTCCGCCGTCGTGAACCACGCCACCATTGCCGGCGCCTTCCAGACCGATGGCAATGCCATAGGCCTGCAGACCCGCCAGCACCACGGTGCCGTAGCGGGTGTACTGGTTGAT
>JBBSNV010000321.1:0-3462 GCA_038260375.1 Reyranellales bacterium | reverse complement strand
GCCCTTGCCGGCGAGTGACCAGTCCGTCGGCCAAGCTCAACTGCCCCAGCTTCCGCTCGCTCATCGACACCTCCGTGATGGGACAGTATCGAATCACAAACACCACTATTTACGCAAACTTCCCGCAAGCGGGAGAAGGTGCGCGAAGCGCGGATGAGGGTGTTCATACGCGTTGGCTGCAACAACTGGAAAGCCGACCCGTAAACTCTCCGACCTGACCCGCGCACGATCGCGATCATTGCGCCGCGACATGACCGATACCGAACGCGCGCTATGGAATTGCTTGCGCAATCGCACCCTTCAGCGTTGGAAGTTCATACGCCAGCACCCGATTGGCCCCTATTTTGCTGACTTCATCTGCCGCAAGGCTAGGCTGATCGTCGAGCTTGATGGACAGGGCCACGATCTCAACAGCGCTTACGACGAGCGCCGCGATGCGTTTTTAAGAGCGGCTGGCTATCCTGTCGTTCGGATATTAAGCGCCGATATGCTGAGAAACGCTGATGGCGTAATTGCACAGATCGAGCAGGCTTTGTTGGCCAGTTAAGATCACCCTCATCCGGGCTTCGCCCACCTTCTCCCGCAAGCGGGAGAAGGGCATAACTAGAGAGATCTTCCGCTCTTCACGCAGCAACGCTGACGCTTACAAACCGTATCGGCTCCACCAGGCACGTTCTTCGATCGCCGAGACCAGGCCGCGCGCGAAATCGGCGCCCAGAGCACCACCATTGGCCAGCTCCACGCCACTCAACGGCGCTTCGGTGCGGCCCAACAGCCGGCTGATCATCCAGCGCTTGGGCGCGGCAATCACTTGCAGCCGCACCCGCTCGCCGTAATGCTGGCGCATGATGGAGCGCAGATCGCCGATACCGTCGACCAGGCCCATCTGCTTGGCCTTGGCGCCGCTCCAGAACTCGCCGGAGAACAACGTGGCCTCGTCGGCTTTCAACTTCAGGCCGCGGCGCGAACGCACCTGCGTCTTGAAGTTCTCGTGAATCTCGGCCTGGAATTTCTCCAGCCGGTCGACGTCTTCTTGAATCTCGGGCTGGAACGGATCGAGCATCGATTTATGCGCGCCCGAAGTATGCATGCGCCGCTTGATGCCGTGGCGGGCGATGAAATCCTCGAAGCCGAAACTGGCTGAAATCACGCCGATCGACCCCACGATCGAATTGGCATCGACGTAGATTTCGTCGGCCGCGGTGGCCAACCAATAGCCGCCCGAGGCCGCCACGTCTTCGACGAAAGCGTAAACCGGCAAATTCTTTTCGGTGGCCAGCGCCCGGATGCGCGAAGCGATCAGCGCCGATTGCACCGGCGAGCCGCCGGGCGAATTGATCTGCAGCGCAATGGCCTTGACGTTGCGCAAGGCAAAGGCGCGATGGAACATGCCGGCCAAGCCGGTCAGCGCCAACCCACCCCGCAACCCGCCGCTGGGTGCGATCACGCCGCTCAGGCGCAGCACCGCCACGGTGGGCGGCGGATTGCGCCAACGTTCCAGTGTCAGCAACGACATCAGCTTGTTCATGTCCTATCTATATGTAGAGCGCAGCGGCGTGGCGCAATACCTCTTCCGCCGCGACGGTATAATCGCCGTTGTCCTCGTGCAGCACCAATCCCGGCGCCAAGGCCAAGGGTGTGGCAACCGATTTACGAGCGCGCACCAGCACGCGCTTGGCTGCCTTGCCCTCGCCCGGCCACAGCGGAAAGATCACGATCTCGCCCGCTTTACCTTTCAGCAGCGCCAATATCTCGCCCAGCCGGTCGGCACGGTGGATCACCGTCAGACTGCCTTTGGAGCGCAGCATGATCAGGCAGAAATTGAGCCACGCCCCCAGATCGGCCGAGCTCTCGACATTGGCGATCGATTTGCTGGGATCGCGCGGCGCGGTGGCGCTGTCCGGCGCCAGATGCGGCGGGTTGGTCATGACGTGATGGAACGTGCCCGGCGCCAGGCGCGGCGGCATGCGCTTGGCGACATCGGCCACGATGGTCTCGACCCGCGCTTCCATGCCATTGAGTTGCACATTGCGCGACGCCAGTGCCGCCAGCTCGCGCTGCACTTCGACGCCGACCACCCGACAGCCCGGCACGCGCGCGGCCAGGCACAACGATGCAGCGCCCACCCCCATGCCGACGTCCAGGATAGTCTCGTTGGCTTCGGCTTCGACCGCCGCCGCCAGGATCACCGCATCGATTGCGACACGATAGCCTGCTACCGGTTGCAGCAGTCGCACGCGGCCGTCGAGCAAAGCATCCTGGCTGATTGCGGCTTCTTCCATCGCCCCAGTGTACATAGTTGTGTAGATGTACGCCTGCGCGGTGTGCGGCCGTTAGCCGCAAAACCGCTGGCCGCGCTTGACCGCCGGCAGGCCCAGTCTAAGGTAATGAAGTAACCCCCCAACACGCGGCAGGATAAATCGCATGGCCGTCGTTGTCAGCCTCGATGAAAAGCGCAAGGGCAAACCGTCCGGTCTGGACGGGCTGCTGAGCATTGCCGGCGCCGAGCTGGAGCTGGTCAACCAGGCGATCGTCGAGCGCATGCAGTCGCAGGTCGGGCTGATTCCGCAAGTGGCGGGCCATCTGGTCGAAGCCGGGGGCAAGCGGCTGCGTCCGCTGCTCACTTTGGCCGCGGCGCGGCTCAGCGGCTATCGCGGCAACAAGCATGTATTACTGGCCGCCTGCGTCGAGTTCATCCACACCGCCACTCTGTTGCACGACGACGTGGTCGACGGCTCGGATCTGCGGCGCGGCAAGCCCTCGGCCAATGCGTTGTGGGGCAACAAATCCAGCGTGCTGGTCGGCGACTTCATGTTCACCCGCGCTTTCGAGCTGATGGTCGAAGTGGGCTCGCTCGACGTGCTGCGGATTTTGTCGCAAGCCTCCTCGGTGATCGCCGAGGGCGAAGTGCTGCAAATGCAGACCGCCAACAACACCGCTGCCAGCGAGCAGGCCTATCTCGAAGTCATCGAGGCCAAGACCGCCAAGTTGTTTGCCGCCGCCTGCCAGATCGGCGGCGTGATCGCCAACCGACCGGCGGTCGAATGCGAGGCGCTGGAAAGCTACGGCACCAATATCGGCATCGCCTTCCAGCTGGTCGACGACGTGCTCGACTATTCGGCCAAGCAGGCCACTTTGGGCAAGGCGCTGGGCGACGATTTTCGCGAGGGCAAGATCACCCTGCCGGTGATCCTGGCGTTCCGCCGCGGCGACGACAAGGAACGCGAATTCTGGCGCCGCGTGATGGAAAAGCTCGAGCAAAGCGACAGCGACCTGGAACATGCCGTTGCCTTGATGAGCAAGCACAACGCGCTGAGCGACACTTTGGATCGCGCACGCCATTACGGACGGGTGGCACGCGACGCCATGGGCCTGTTCCCCGATTCGGTCGAGAAGCGCGCCTTCCTCGACGTGATCGATTTCAGCATCGAGCGCGGATTTTAGTTCTTCACCTCTCCCACG
>JBBSNV010000320.1:0-3463 GCA_038260375.1 Reyranellales bacterium | reverse complement strand
TCACTTGCTTGATATCGTCCCAGGTGCGTTTGAGCAGCGCCGGGTCGTGCGCCAGCACGCGCCAGAAATTATTGACGAAGTCGGTCTTGCGTAGCGTGCGAATCTCGTCGATCACCGCGCGCGAGGCGGCCGACATTTGCTCGTCGGTCAGAACGGGAAGCATGGACATCAGCCACCTCCAGCCGCTATGGCGGAGCGGCGCGTTAGCTCTAAATATAGAGCAAATTCACACCTCTGACGGAATCCAGCGATTCCGCTAAGGGTGATTTGCTCTAGGGTTGCAGGCGATAGCCGCCGCGATCGGTCACCAGGATGGCGGCGTTGGCCGGATCCTTCTCGATCTTCTGGCGCAGGCGATAGATATGCGTTTCCAAGGTGTGGGTGGTGACGCCGGCGTTGTAGCCCCACACCTCGTTGAGCAAGGTCTCGCGCGCCACCGGCTTGTCGCCGGCGCGATAGAGATATTTCAGGATCGCCGCTTCTTTTTCGGTCAGGCGCACTTTTTTCTTGCCACCTTTTTCCAGCAGCATCTTGGCGGCCGGCTGAAACTCGTACGGCCCGATCTGCAGTATGGCGTCTTCGCTGCGCTCGTGTTGACGCAGATGCGCGCGCAGCCGCGCCAGCAGCACGGTGATGCGAAACGGCTTGGTGATGTAGTCGTTGGCGCCGGCATCGAGTCCTAAGATCGTGTCGGAATCGGAATCCGCCGCGGTCAGCATGATGATCGGCGCGCGCACGCCTTGGCGGCGCAGCAGCTTGCACAAATCGCGCCCGTCCATGTCGGGCAGGCCAATATCCAAAATCAGCGCATCGAAATAATCGTGCTTGGCGCGCTCCAGCGCTTCGCCGCCCGAGGCCGCCTCGACGATAGTGAATTCCTCATGCAGCGACAGTTGCTCCGCCAGCGCTTGGCGCAGCGGCTTCTCGTCGTCCACCAAGAGGAGTTTTTTGCCCTTGCTCATGCTTGTCCGTAATTGTCGCCGGGCGCGGTTTATAGCACGGAGCCGCTTGAAATCATGTGCAGAACCGCCCGGTGCAGCGCATGATTCGGCGCCGCCAGGGCGTCGATGACCGAGAAGTGATGCAAGCCCGGCAGTTCCATCGCCGCACTGGCTAGCCCCCCAGCCTGCAACGCGGCGTGATAGTCCGACTGCTGGCGCAAAAATTCCGGCAGCTCCGCCCCACCCACCGCCAACAGCAACGGCATGGTCCCCGTCTCCGAAGGGCCGCCTGGCAGATTATGTTGCGGGCTCAAGCGTCGCGCGGTGGGCGCATCGAGTTTCAGCGCTGCGTTGAGATAGCTCAAGCGGATCGGCTCCAGATCGTACAGGCCCGATAGCGCCAGCCCGCCTTTGATCGCATTTTCCGGCAGGCCGCGTTGGGTGAAATCGGTCGCCGCCAACAGCGCCACCAAATGTCCGCCGGCGGAATGGCCGGCGATAAAGATACGGTCGCGATCGAAGCCTAGATCAGCGGCGCGACCATACAGCCAGGCAACACCCTGCCGTACTTGCTCGACCAGGCCTGGCATGTCGATGTCGGGACACAGGCTGTAACTCATCGAGGCGAAGGCGATACCAGCCTCCACGAATGGCTGAGCCAACAGGCCGAACGGTTTGTGATCCAGCGCCTGCCAATAGCCGCCATGGATGAACACCAACAGCGGTGCATCTTTGCTGGCAGCAGGAAAGTAATCGAGCAATTGACGACAATCGCCGCCGTAACTCAGATCAGCGCGATGCTTCAGCGCGGCGCGCACGGCATCGCTCTGTTGTTGCCAGCGCACGAAATAGTCGCCGTGATCGGGCACATGAACGCGGTTGTTATAGGCCGCGTCCAACGCCGTCTGGTCGAAGTTGCGGAAAATCATCGCAATCCGTCACATCTCGCCATTGCATCGCCGCCAACCGGCCGCGCCATTGACCTTTGCCAGGCTGGCCGCCATCTTGACGACAGTTTTGCTGCTGCAGCATAGCGCGCTAAAACTGCAAAAGGTTTAAGGTTTTCAGATGGCTGCCATCAAGCCACCGCCCGTTCCACCGCCCGCCCCGCCGCCCTCGCCGGTCGCAGTCGAGCGCGCCGTGGCTGAGCTGCGCCGCGGCGGCATCGTGGCGTTGCGCGGCCAGAACGGTGAAGCCGCTTTGATCGCCGTCACCGAAGGCCTGACCAGCGAGACCCAGCGCCGCATCGCCGGCCTATGTGTGGCCACGCCCTATCTGCTGCTGACCGAAAAGCGCGGCCGCGCTTTGGGCATCGACG
Organism: Reyranellales bacterium; assembly: GCA_038260375.1. Lineage (GTDB taxonomy): Bacteria > Pseudomonadota > Alphaproteobacteria > Reyranellales > JAQSWP01 > JBBSNV01. The sequence goes on along the minus strand of JBBSNV010000320.1, from coordinate 1,204 downwards.
TGCCGCCGCATCTTGTCGAACACGTGCGCGAGACCAACACCGTGGCGCTGGCCATCCCCGGCGGCGTGTCGGCCGAGATCTTGACCGAGATCGGCGATCCGCGCGCCGATCCGCGCAAGGTCGGCCGTCATTTCTCGCGCCCCGAACGGCCGCCCGCGCCCAACGTGGCCAAGGCCGCGATCGAACTGGCCAAGCTGGCACGGCTGTTGCCCGCGGTTCTGCTGGGACCGTTGGCGCCGGATCGCAACCGCACTCTGCGCGCCTGGGCCACCGAAGCCGATCTGGTTTATGTCGAGGCCGAATCGATCGCGCTCTACGAAGACCTGGCGGCGCAAACTCTGGCCGTGGTTGCCGAAGCGCGTGTGCCGTTGGAAGGCGCGGAGCAGGTGCGCATCGTCGCGTGGCGGCCGCGCGATGGCGGCAAGGAACATCTGGCGATCGTGATCGGCGAGATCGATCCCACCCAATCGGTGCTGGTGCGCCTGCATTCGGAATGCTTCACAGGCGATCTGTTGGGAAGTTTGCGTTGCGATTGCGGCGAGCAGCTGCGCGGCGCCATCGCCGACATCGCCAAGGCGGGCTCGGGCGTGTTGCTCTATCTGGCGCAGGAAGGCCGCGGCATCGGCCTGGTCAACAAGCTGCGCGCCTATCAGCTGCAGGATGCCGGCTTCGACACCATCGACGCCAACGAACAGCTGGGCTACGACGCCGACGAGCGCATCTACAGCCCCGCCGCCACCATCCTGACCGGCATGGGCATCAAGCAAGTGCGGCTGATGACCAACAACCCGGAGAAGCTGGGTCAGCTCGAGCGTTACGGAATCGCCATTATCGAGCGGGTGCCGCACGTGTTTCCGGCCAACGGCCATAACGAAAATTACTTGCGCACTAAAGCGCAACGCGCCGGGCATTTGTTCTAAAGCCGTCAGCCAGTTGCAAGGGCGACGTCAGGGCGCAATCAGCGACGGAGGGTTAACTTCCGCACGCCGCATGGTCGGCCCAGCACAACAACCCGGAATTTATCGTGACCAGAACCCGCACTCTCACGCTCGTCGTGGCATTGACCTTTGCCATTCCAACGATCCTTGTCGTTTTGTGGCAGATCGCGTTCGCCGTTCCGTTTAGCGCGGCCGATGGTCCGGTCGAGTGGCTCGATACGGCGTTGCTGAGCCTGTCGGCGTTGGGTTGCGTTGCAATCGCTTCG
>JBBSNV010000319.1:0-3478 GCA_038260375.1 Reyranellales bacterium | reverse complement strand
GCGCCAGATCGGCGAAACGCTTGTCGGCCTTGAGCGTGGCCAAAGTCACCGGCGTCTTGAGCGGCTTGACCGGTTTGACATCGACCAGCACGAACTTGCCGGTCTCGTCCTCAGGATCGGGATAGGCTTCGCGCACCACTTCCATGAGGCCGACGATCTCCTTGCCCTCATTGGAGTGATAAAAGAAAACCTGGTCGCCTTTTTTCATCGCCTGCATGTTGTTGCGCGCTTCGTAATTGCGCACGCCGCTCCACGCGGTCTTTTTCTCTTTGACCAGATCCGACCAGCTATAGACCGACGGCTCCGATTTCATCAGCCAGTACGCCATCTCGCTTCCTCTAATCTTGTCCGACCTAATCTTGCTCTGCGCGAAGCGGCCGCGCCAATAATGCGCCAATGGTAGCATCGATTTCCGCGCCGCGATTGACGATCGCATCGACCGCCGCGCAGATCGGCATGTCGACACCGGCCTGTGCCGCGCGACCTAACACCGCCGCGGCGGTATAGGCGCCCTCGACCACTTGCGGCTTGGCGCCCAACAAAGTCGCGGCAGTGCCGCCCTCGCCCAACGCCACGCCGAACGAGCGGTTGCGGCTCTGCCCGCCATTGCAGGTCAAGGACAGATCGCCCAGCCCGGCCAGGCCGGCAAGAGTCTGGCGCTTGGCGCCCAAGGCCAGGCCCAGCCGCATCATCTCGGCAAACCCGCGCGTGAGTAGTGCTGCACGGGCGTTGTCGCCCAGTCTGCGGCCATCGGAAATGCCACAGGCGATGGCCAGCACGTTCTTGACCGCGCCGCCCACGGCCGTGCCGGTGAGATCGTCGCTCCAATAGGGCCGGAAACTTGGGGTCGCCAAAGCTGCTGCCAGCTCTTCGCCGATGGTGCGATCACGACAAGCAAGCGTGATGGCGGTGGGCATGAAGCGCGCCACTTCGGCAGCGAAAGTTGGGCCCGACAGCATGGCCACCGGGCGTTCGGCGAACAGCTGGGCCGCTACTTCGCTCATCAATGCGCCCGACGAGGCTTCGATGCCCTTGGCACACAGCACCACCGGCACGTCGGGGCGCAATTGCAAATCCCGCGCCACCGAACGCAAGGCTTGCGCCGGCGTCACCAGCAGCACGGCATCGACCTCGCACAATGCGGACAGATCGCCGGTGGCGCTAATCGCCGGATCGAGCGGATGATTGGGCAGGAAGATGGAATTGACGTGGCGTGCGTTGATTACCTCGACCACCTCGGCCTCGCGCGCCCAGAGCATTACCTCGCGGCCGGCGCGATGGCAGACCATCGCCAACGCCGTACCCCAGGCACCGGCGCCGACGATGCCAATACGCTGCACCACTTTCAGACCGACAGGTTGAAGGCGATCGAGATGCGCGTCGCGCTGCCGGTGTAGGGCCGCACCTGGTGATAGAGCCAGGCCGGGAACAGCACCAAGGCGCCGGCCAGTGGCGGGATCACCTCGCTGGCGCCGACCGATAGCCCGCCCGGCACGGCGAACGCCAAGTTGGGCGCATACATGGCGGGGCCGATGCCGCGCGGGTCCATGAACTCCAACTCGCCGCCGAGCGACGGATCGGCGCCGATGCCGCCGTCATCGACATAATAGGTGCCCGACCAATAGCTGCCTGCATGGGCGTGGGCTTCGTTGCCGTGGCCCGAGCGATTGACGTTGGCCCAGCAATTGGTTTTCCACGCCACCTTGGCCGGCTGGCCTTGGCGATTGGCGGTCAGGCGGTCGGCCAGGTTGCGGCCATGGGTGAGTAGGCGCTGCAACGCCTCGCCGCCCCATTGCTCCATGTCCCAACTCGATTGATAGCCGCCCTGGTTGCTGTGCTGGGTCGAGGGATGGCTCTGCTCGCGCGCCAGAATGGTTTGCCGCAACACCGGATTGAGAGTGGCGGCGTCGGGCAAGATGAAGCGCAGCACCGGCGTGGCGAAGAGCGGCGTGACGTCGACGTTGCTTTGATTGGGGCCGGGCCTTTGGGGATTTTGCGACATGAGCGGTCCTTTGGGCGCGATTGTCCTAGGACCGACGGTTCAGGTCAAACCTTGATGCCGGCGCCCACCGCTTTGCGGCCGATCACGGCCTGCGCGTCAGGATCGAGCGGCCAGCGCGGTCGCGGCGCGACGTCGAGAGCGTCGGTCAGGCCGCGTTGCAGGCGCTCCTGCCCGGCCCAGGCGATCATCGCAGCATTGTCGGTGCACAGGCGCGGCGGAGGCGCGATCCTGCGCGCATTCAAGGTCGAGAGCCGTCGGCGCAGATAGGCGTTGGAGGCGACGCCACCCGCGATTACCAGATTGACCGGACCCTTATGCCGTTCGGCGAACAAGGCGATGGCGCGCTTGCAGCGATCGACCAGCACATCGCCCACCGCGACTTGAAAACTGGCCGCGACGTCGGCGGCATCTTGTTCAGTAGGGTTGCCCAAGCGCTCGACGGTCTGGCGCACCGCCGTTTTCAAACCGGCAAAAGAGAAGTCGCAACCGGGCCGGCCCAGCATCGGTCGCGGCAACTCGAAGCGCTGCGGATTGCCTTTGAGCGCGGCGCGCTCGACCGCCGGCCCGCCGGGAAAGCCCAGGCCCAAAAGTTTCGCGGTCTTGTCGAAGGCTTCGCCCACCGCATCGTCGATGGTGGTGCCGAGCCGGCGATAGGCGCCGACATCTTCCACCGAAAGCAGCTGGCAATGTCCGCCCGAGACCAGCAGCAGCAGATAGGGGAATGCCACGTTGTCGGTCAACCGCGCGGTCAACGCGTGGCCTTCCAAATGATTGACGGCGATGAAGGGCAGGTCGTGGGCCAGCGCGATCGCCTTGGCCATGGTGGCGCCGACAATCACGCCGCCGATCAGGCCAGGCCCGGCGGTGGCGGCGATGCCGGCCAGATCGGCGAACCCGAGTTTGGCTTCGGCCATACAGTCGCGGATCAAACCGTCGAGATGATCGAGATGGGCGCGGGCGGCGATTTCCGGCACCACACCGCCATAAAGGCGATGCTCGGCCAGTTGCGATAGCACCCGCTCGGCCAGCACATGCCGGTCGGCATCGACCAGCGCGGCGGCGGTTTCGTCGCAGCTGGTTTCGATGCCCAGCACGACTCGCTTTGAGCGGGGGTTCAGCGGATTGGCCATGAACTGGTTATTGGGCGCGGTTGTGCGGCGAATCAACCCTTTTCTCGCCTGCCGGTCCGTTCTAAAGACAAGCCATGAGCATCCTGCGCATCGGCACGCGAGGCAGCCCGTTGGCGTTGATCCAGGCCAATATGGTGCGCCAGGCCCTGGCGCACGCCCATGCTGCGCTGGCCGCGCCCGATGCCATCGAAATCGTACCCATGCGCACCACCGGCGACCGCATCCAGGACCGCACCTTGGCAGATGCCGGCGGCAAGGGCCTGTTCACCAAGGAAATCGAAGAAGGGCTGCTGGCCAAGACGGTCGATATCGGCGTGCACAGCATGAAGGACATGCCGACGCGCCT
>JBBSNV010000318.1:0-3479 GCA_038260375.1 Reyranellales bacterium | reverse complement strand
GGCTTTCTTTTTCGGCGCCTCGGCGCCGTCATTGGCCGCCTCGGCCGGCTTGGCCGCTTTCTTGGCCGACACTTTGCTCTTCTTGGCCTTAGGTGCCTTGGCGCCGGTCTTAGCGGCGCGCTCGGCAATGAGCTCGACGGCGCGCTCCAAGGTCAACTCGGTCGGCTCGATTTCCTTCGGCACGGTGGCGTTGATCTTGCCGTGCTTGATGTAAGGCCCGTAGCGGCCGCTATAAAGCTCGATCGGCTTTTCATCGGCCGGATGATTGCCGATCACTTTCAGCGGCGGGGTTTGGCCGCGGCCCGGTTTGGCTTCGGCCAGCAAACTGACGGCCCGGTTAATGCCCACGATCAGCACGTCGTCGTCGGCCGCCAGCGATTTATAGGTCGAGCCGTGCTTCACGTAAGGCCCGAAGCGGCCGATGCCGGCGGTGATCGGCTGGTTGGTCTCGGGATGCATGCCGACTTCGCGCGGCAGGCTAAGCAGTGCCAGCGCCTGGTCCAACGTCACTTCCATCGGCGACATGCCCTTGGGCAAGGACACCCGCTTGGGCTTTTCCTCGCCGCCGGTTTCACCCAACTGAATGTATGTGCCGTAGGGCCCCTTGCGTACCGTGACCTGCAATTGCGTCTTGGGATCGGCGCCTAGCACGCGCGGACCGTCGAGCGGCGCCTCGCCGTTATCGTCGTTGGCCGGCACTGCCAGCTGCTTGGTAAAGCGGCATTCGGGATAGTTCGAGCAGCCGATGAAGCCGCCGAACTTGCCCAGCTTCAAACCCAGCCGGCCTTCGCCGCAGCTCGGGCATTTGCGTGGATCGCGGCCGCCCTCTTGCGGCGCCGGGAAGAAATGCGGGCCCAACTCAGCATCCAAGGTATCGAGCACTTCGCGCACGCGCAGATCCTTGGTTTCGCCCACTGCGGCGATGAAGGCGGTCCAAAAATCGCGCAGCACTTTGCGCCAATCGACTTGGCCGGCAGAGACCTCGTCGAGCTGTTCTTCCAGCTTGGCGGTGAAATCGTATTCGACGTAGCGCTTGAAGAAGCTTTCCAGGAACGCCGTGACGATGCGGCCGCGGTCTTCGGGAATGAAACGCTTCTTGTCGAGCCGCACGTAATTGCGCGCCTGCAGCACCTCGATGATGCTGGCATAGGTCGAGGGCCGGCCGATGCCGAGCTCTTCCAGCCGCTTTACCAGGCTGGCTTCGGAGAAGCGCGGCGGCGGTTCGGTGAAATGCTGATCGGGGCGGATGTCCTGGCGCTGGAGGTTTTCGTCCTTGGTCACGTCGGGCAGGATCTTGCCCTCGCCGTCTTCGGCGTCTTCGTCGCGGCCTTCCTCGTAGAGCACCAGGAAGCCCTTGTCGCGGATCACCGAGCCGGTGGCGCGCAACATGACGTTGTTGTCGGCCGAGGCGATGTCGATGGTCACCTGGTCGAGCACCGCGCTTTCCATCTGGCTGGCGACGGTGCGCTTCCAGATCAGCTCGTACAGCCGCAGCTGGTCGCGGTCGAGATAGCGCGACACATCGTCGGGCGTGCGGAACAAATCGGTCGGGCGAATGGCTTCGTGCGCTTCCTGGGCGTTCTTGGCCTTGGTGGTGTAGAAGCGTGGCTTCTCCGGCAGCAAATTCTTGCCGTAGCGGGTTTCGATCAGCCGGCGCACTTGGGCCATGGCCTCGCCCGCGATCTGCACGCCGTCGGTCCGCATATAAGTAATCAAGCCGACCGTTTCGCCGCCGATGCTGACGCCTTCATACAGACGCTGCGCGGTGCGCATGGTCTGGCCGGCGCCGAAGCCCAGCCGGCGCGAGGCGTCCTGCTGCAGGGTCGAGGTGATGAAGGGCGGCGGCGGATTGCGCCGCACTTGGCGCCGGTCGATGCTGGTGACGGCAAAGACGCGATGGGCGATCTGTTCGACCGCGGCTTTGGCTTTGGCCTCGTTATCGAGATCGAATTTGTCCAGGCGCTGTCCGTTGAGATGGGTCAGATGCGCCGTCATCGTCTGTTGCTTGGCGTTGAGGAAATCGACATCGACCGACCAGTATTCGCGAGGCCGGAAGACTTCGATTTCTTTTTCACGCTCGCAGATCAAGCGCAGCGCCACCGATTGCACGCGGCCCGCCGAGCGCGAACCCGGCAATTTGCGCCACAGCACCGGCGACAAGGTGAAGCCGACCAAATAATCCAGCGCGCGGCGGGCGCGATAGGCATCGATCAGCGCGTCGTCGAGATCGCGCGGATGGGCCATCGCTTCCAGCACCGAATTCTTGGTGATGGCGTTGAACACCACGCGCTTGACCGAGACGCCGGTCAGCACTTTTTTGTCGCGCAGGATGTCGCGCACATGCCAGGAGATGGCCTCGCCTTCGCGATCCGGATCGGTCGCCAGGTAAAGATGCTTGGCGCCCTTGACCGCTTGGGCGATGTCGTTGAGCCGCTTGGCCGACTTGGCATCGATTTCCCAGCTCATGGCGAAATCTTCGTCGGGGCGCACCGAGCCGTCCTTGGCCGGCAGATCCCGCACATGGCCGAAGCTGGCCAGCACGGTATAGCCCGGGCCTAGGTACTTCTCGATGGTCTTCGCCTTGGCGGGCGACTCGACGACGACGACGTCATTCATTTTTTATTACCCTCGGCGACAAATACCGGCCAGATCATGGCGTTACGCCGCTTCGTTGAGAGCCCGATCCAACCGGCACGAGCAATACCCTTAAACACAAAAAGGCTATCTGCGTCCCTCGATGGGCCGCGAGACATGACACTCGAAAAACACTTCGTCAACTCGGGCAGGATTCACAGATTAAGGCTGCGTTTTTTGAGCGATCCGAAATACCGGGTCTTTTCAAAAGGTTATAGGGCTTGCCGCCGTCGCAGAAAATTTCCCACAACCTGCCGGCAAAGCTGCCGGCGCGAGACATATAGTGTCGGGCGCGGGAGAAGTCAGGTCGCCATGGCTGGGGCCGATCAGTGAGTGAGGGACACCGCATTGCCGGCATGCCGCTCCAGGCGGCCGGCCAATTCCAGATCGAGCAGGATCGCCGATACCGTGGCGGCGGGCAGCGCCGAGCGCCGCACCAGCGCGTCGATCGCAGTGGGCGACGCCGCCAACAACCCGGCAATCGCCTCATGCCCGTTGCCGACCGGAACGGCGGCACCAATAACCGCAGCAGCCCGAACCGGTTTAGCCGCTGGTTCAACCGCGGGCACCATCGCCAACCGTTGCGACACGACCGGACGGGGCGCCGCCCGAGATATAACAACCGGCAGCGCGCTTATTATATCGTCGGCGGTTTCGATCAAGGTGGCGCCATCGCGCAGCAAAGCATTGCAGCCACGGCAGCGCGCATCCAATGGCGAGCCCGGCACCGCCATAACCTCGCGGCCTTGTTCGTTGGCCAGCCGCGCCGTGATCAAGGAGCCGGATTTCAAGGCGGCTTCGATCACCACCACGCCCTGGGCCAAGCCGGCGATGATGCGATTGCG
>JBBSNV010000317.1:0-3483 GCA_038260375.1 Reyranellales bacterium | reverse complement strand
GGGTTGAGCGAGGTCATCGGCTCTTGGAAGATCATTGCCAGGCGGTTGCCGCGCAAATCGCGCATCGCCTTGGCCGGTAGCGCCACCAGGTCTATCCCGTCATAGACGATGCTGCCGTTGACCTGGCCGGGCGGCTGCTTGATCAGCCCCATGATCGACAGCGCCATCACGCTCTTGCCGCAGCCGGATTCTCCAACCACGCAAAGAGTTCGGCCGCGCTGCAAGGTGAGATCGACGCCATCCACCGCCAGCACCGTGCCGTCATCGGTGGCGAAACTGGTGCGCAGATCGCGCACGGTGAGCAGCGGATCGCTCATTTTCGTTCTGCAAGCCCGGCCGCGATGCCGGCTTCGATGGTGGCGCGATCGAACACGCCGGAGGGATTGGCGCGGGTTGGTAGGAAAGCGCGGAAATGGGTGAAGCGCTCGCGGCTGACCGCTTCCAGCCGTTCCAACTCGGCCAGCGGATCGGCGTGGTCGTCGACCCGTAGATCGAGCTCGGGATATTCCTCGGTCGAATAGACGATCAAAGCCGCCGATTGCTTGCCGCGCTTGTCGCCACCCGCTGTTTCACCAGCCTTCAGCGCGGCGATCAACCGTTGCGCCAATGGCAGATCGGCATGGGCTTCGAACGTCTGGGCAGTGTCTTCGATCACCTTGGGACCGGCCAGCATGTTGCCGGCGACCGAAAAGCCGTGGCGCAGCAGATGGCCGCACCAATCGACGCAGGCGGCGCCGGTGTAAGCGGCGTTGCTGCCCTTGCTATCGATGACGTGAAGTTGGCGCTGATCGCGGCCTTGGTCGCTATCGATCAACGCCTTGACGATATCGGCGGCGCTCCTGCCCTCGCGCAACAGGCGCAAGCCGCGCGGTCCGAAGGTCGGGTTGATCAGCGCTTGGGTCGCCAGCGCGCCGATCTTGCCTTCGGCCTTGAGGCACAGGGCGCCGACCGCGAAAAACTTGGTGGCGACGGCGCAGCCGTAAGAGCCCGTCTGTTTATCGCGCGCGACGATCGACCAGGTCATGTTTCCCCTACCGACCGATCGCGTAGCCTTGCATGCCGCGCGGATTGGCGCCGGCCTTGCGCAATTTGCCGTCGCGGCTGGCCGCGGTCATGCGGCCTTCCGACCAATCGCCACCCACTTCCACGATATGACCGCGCCGTTCCAACTCGGCCACCGTCGCCTTGGGCATTCGGCCTTCGATCACCGCCACGCCGGGGCGTGCGGTGCGCGGCCAGAACGAAATCGGGAAATGCTCGGTGTGGAAGGCGGGGCAGTCGATCGCTTCCTGCAAATTCATGCCGGCATGGACATGGCGCAAAAAGAACTGCGTCGACCATTGGTCCTGCTGGTCGCCGCCCGGCGTGCCATAGCACAGATAGGGCTGGCCATCGCGCAAGGCCATGCCGGGGCTCAGGGTCGAGCGCGGCCGCTTGCCCGGCATCAAGGCCGAGGGCGAGGTCTCGTCGAGATAGAACATCTGCGCCCGCGATCCCAAACAAAAACCCAATTCGGGAATGATCGGCGAGCTTTGCAGCCAGCCGCCGCTCGGCGTGGCCGAAATCATGTTGCCGGCCTGGTCGATAATGTCGAAATGCACCGTGTCGCCGATGCTCTGACCCATCCTGCCGACCGTGGGTTCGCCCGCGCCGCCGATCGCTCCCACCGTCGGTTCGCCGGCGCCGGCCTGCATGTTCTTGTCGGCCTTGTCGGCGCGACGCAAGGTGATGGTGCCGCCGAAGCCCTCGATGCTGCCGGGCCGCAACTCCAGCGACGCCTGCTTTCCGATCAGCTTGGCGCGCTGAGCGTTATAAGCATCCGACAGCAGCACATCCATCGGCACATCGACGAAATCGGGATCGCCGTAGAACACTTCGCGGTCGGCATATGCCAGCTTGCTGGCTTCGATCACCGGATGCACGAAATCGGGCGACATCGGATCGGATGCAGCGAAGCCCAGCGCCTTGAGCAGCGCCAACTGCTGCAGCATCACCGGGCCTTGGCTCCATGGCCCGCATTTCAACACGGTGTAATTGCCGTATTGATAAGCCAGCGGCGCCTCGATGCTGGCCTGCCATTTTGCCATGTCCTGGCCGGTCAGCACGCCTTTGTGCGGCGCGCCCGATACGTCCATCACTTCGTTGGTGCGGCAGAATTCGTCGATCGCTTCGGCGATAAAGCCTTGCGACCAGATTTTGCGTGCCGCTTCGATCTGCTTGATGCGATCGCCGCCCGCGCTTTGCGCCTCGCGCAACAGGCGAGTGTAAGTGCCGGCCATGGCGCGGTTGGTGAATAGCGAACCGGCCACCGGAATCTTGCCGCCGGGCAGATAGACCGCAGCCGAAGTCAGCCAATGCTCGCGGAACAGATCGGCCACTGTGGCGATGGTGTCGCAAATGCGTTGCACCAGCGGATAGCCATCGCGCGCAAATGAAATAGCAGGGCTCAGCACATCGGCCAGGCTCATCGTGCCGTAATCGCGCAACAGCACCATCCAGGCATCGAACGCGCCCGGCACGCAGGTCGCCAGCAGCCCGGTGCCCGGCACCATGTCGAGGCCCTCGCGGCGGTAATGGTCCATGGTGGCGCCGGCGGGAGCGGGGCCCTGGCCGCAAATCACTTCGCTGCGGCCGCGGCTGACGTCGTGCACCATGATCGGCGCTTCGCCGCCCGGCCCGTTCAAATGCGGCTCGACCACTTGCAACGCCAAGCCGCACGCGGCGCCCGCGTCGAAGGCGTTGCCGCCTTTTTCCAGCACCGCCATGGCGGTGGCGGTGGCCAGCCAATGGGTCGATGTAACGACGCCAAAGGTACCGATGATTTCCGGCCGCGTGGTGAAGGGAAGAACCGCCATGCTGTGCTCCTGGGGAAGCTATGCCCGGCACTGTGACACAGCGTAGGCCAAGGGCCAATCGTGGTTGCGCCAAACCGCCCGATAGCGCCCAACCGAAGCATGGCCCAGCCGATCGAACACATCCTGCCGCAAGTGCAAACCGCACTACGCCAGGGCAATGCGCTGGTGGTGCAGGCGTCGCCCGGCGCCGGCAAAAGCACTTTGCTGCCCTTGGCGTTGCTCGATGAGGAGTGGCTGGGCGGGCGCAAGATCGTCATGCTCGAGCCGCGCCGGCTGGCGGCGCGGTTGGTGGCCAAACGGCTGGCGCAAAACCTCGGCGATGCGCTGGGCAATAAGGTCGGCTATCGCATGCGCGACGACAGCAAGGTCAGCCGCGAGACGAGGCTCGAAGTCGTCACCGAAGGCATCCTGACGCGCATGCTGCATGACGATCCCGAACTGCCGGGCATCGGCGCGCTGCTGTTCGACGAATTCCATGAGCGCAGCCTGCCGGCCGATTTGGGTTTGGCCTTGGCGCTCGACGTTCAACGCAATCTGCGGCCCGATCTGCGCATCGTCGCCATGTCGGCCACCTTGGACGGCGCGGCGGTAGCTTCGTTGTTGGGCGATGCGCCGATCGTGACCAGCG
>JBBSNV010000316.1:0-3484 GCA_038260375.1 Reyranellales bacterium | reverse complement strand
TTGCGCGATGCCATCGCCGCGTTCGACGGTTGCGCGCTGAAGCACACTGCCAAGAGTACGGTGTTTGCCGACGGCAACCCGCAAGCCGCGCTGATGATCGTAGGCGAGGCGCCGGGCGCCGACGAAGACCGATTGGGCAAGCCGTTCGTCGGCGTCAGCGGCCAATTGCTCGATCGCATCTTCGCGGCCATCGGTTACGACCGCAGCAATTTCTACATCACCAACATCCTGCCATGGCGGCCGCCGGGCAACCGCTCGCCCACCGCGACGGAGATTGCGACCTGTATGCCCTTCGTCGAACGCCACATTGCGCTGGTCAAACCCAAGGTGTTGGTGTTTGCCGGCGGCGTAGCAGCCAAGGCGCTGCTCAACACCACCGAAGGCATCATGCGTTTGCGCGGCCGCTGGTTCGATTATCGCGCCGACGCCAACATGCCGGCGATCGTCGCGATGCCGACTTTCCATCCGGCTTTTCTGCTGCGCTCGCCGGCGCAAAAGCGCGAGGCATGGCGCGACATGCTGGCGATCAAGCAACGTCTGGCCGAATTGACGTCACAATAGCGTCGTGATTGGCATGGCATATCTGGTTGCCCGCGCAAGTTTTGTAACAAGATTTGGTTTGCTGTCCGCAAACCCTTGAGGACAAAGCAGTTTTGACTTGATCGCCGGTCCAACCCGCCGGCAGTGTTCGGGACGTTGGGGCGACAACGACCATTACAACAAGGTCGGTCGGACAGGGAATGATCGCGATTGTGCACGACAAGCCGCCGAACCGGGCAGCGACGGCCGCGCGTTGCGTTGCGCGTTATGCCGCGCCGCTGATCTTGGCGTTGAGCTTGTGCGCGCCGGCACTGGCTCAGCCCAAGAAAGCCAAGCCGCCAGCCCCGATCAAGCCGGTGATTGCCGCCAAGGCGCCGCAATCCGTTACAGTCAACCACGCCCAGCCGCGCGATCAGGAAAAGCGCGAATTCAGTTTCGGTCGCGCGATTTCCGCCGACGATGCCGAGCGCTATCGCCGCATCTTCGATCTGCAAGACAGCGCACAATTCCACGCCGCGGACGCCGAGATCGCGCAGCTTAGCGACACGCTGCTGTTGGGCCACGTGCGGGCGCAGCGCTATCTGCATAACAGCTACACCTCGCGCTACGGCGAGTTGGCGGAATGGCTAAGCATCTATAACGATCAGCCGCAGGCGCCGCGCATCTATTCGCTGGCGCTGAAAAAGAAGCCGGCGGGCGCCGCCACGCCAACACCCTCAAGCTTCGTTACCCCCACGGCGCAGTATTCCGGCGTCTCCGCGCCGGCGCCCAGCACCAAATCGCTATCAGGGGCAGATCGCGCCAAAGCCAATGCGCTGCGCCAGAAAGTGCTGGTGCTGGCGCAACGCGATTCGCACGTGCAAGCGCTGAAGCTGCTGGAAAGCGCCGACGCGCAGAATTTGTTCACACCGGGCGAGATCGACCGGCTGCGCGCCGATATCGCCTCGCGCCTGTTCCTGTCGGGTAAGAACGACGCGTTGGCTTTCGACACCGCGCGCGATGCCGCCTCCGGCGACGAAGCAGTGATGGCCAATTGGACCGCCGGCCTGGCGGCGTGGCGGCTGGGCTCCTACAGCGAAGCGGCGCGGCGTTTCCAGACCTTGGCCGAAGCGCCCAACGTCTCGTCGTGGAATGCCGCCGCCGGCGCATTCTGGGCGGCGCGTTCCAACCTGCTGGCCGGCAATCCGGAAAAGTACAATCCGTGGATGAAGAAGGCTGCGTCCTACCCGCGCACCTTCTACGGCATCCTGGCGCAGAAGACCTTCGGCGCCGATCCCAGCTTCCTGTGGACGCCGCCTATTTTCACCAAAGCGCAATTCGATCTGCTGTTGGCCGATCGCGTCGGCAAGCGCGCGTTGGCGTTGCTGGCGGCGGGCGAAATCGACGGCGCGGTAGGCGAGCTTTATGCGCTGACCTCCGACGCCGATAGCGACACGGTGGCTGCGGTGTTGGCCTTGGCGGAAAATTCGCGCCTGCCCGAACTGGCGCTGAAAGTTGCCAACAGTGTCGGCGACGATGCCGCGCGCGACCGCATTCCCGGCATGGATGCCGCGCTTTATCCGGTGCCGCTGTGGCAGCCCAAGGGCGGTTTTGTCATCGACCGCGCCTTGGTTTACGCGTTCATCCGCCAGGAATCGGCGTTCAACCCCCGCGCCCGTTCTTGGGCCGGCGCCAGTGGCCTGATGCAATTGATGCCGGCGACTGCAAGGGCGATGGCCAATCGCTATGGCTCGCCGGCCGATGCGCACAAGCTCTATAGCCCCGACGTCAACATGATGCTGGGTCAATTCTATTTGCGCTATCTGATGGAATACGAGCCGATCGGGCCCAATCTGTTCCTGGTCGCCGCGGCTTACAATTCGGGGCCTGGCAGCCTGCAGCGCTGGCAGAACGAAGTGAACTACAACGACGATCCGCTTCTGTTCGTGGCTTCGATTCCGGTGCGCGAAACGCGCCTGTTCATCGAGCGGGTGATGGCCAATCTGTGGATATATCAGCTGCGCCTCGGCCAGAAGACACCCACCCTGGATGCCCTTGCTTCGCATCGCTGGCCTCTCTATGTCTCCGTCGATGGTGCCAATTCGATTCAGGTCGGCGGCCAGATTGGTGGCCAGGTAGGCGGCATGACGACAACGGAGAATCCGAGTGGCAATCGATGAAACCCGCCCATTCAAGCCGGTCCATATCGCGGTCCTGACGGTTTCCGACACGCGCAACGAAGCCGACGACCGCTCAGGCCCAGTGCTGGTCGAGCGCCTGCAAGCAGCAGGCCACAGACTGGCCGGCCGCGCCATCGTCAAGGACGACATCGACGCCATCGTGGCGCAACTCAAGCTGTGGATTGCCGATCCCGCCATCGAAGTGGTGATCTCGACCGGCGGCACCGGCGTCACCGGTCGCGACGTCACACCCGAAGCTTTCGAGCGCGTCTATGAAAAGCGTATCGACGGCTTTGGCGAGATGTTTCGCTTCATCAGCTTCCAGAAGATCGGCACCTCGACCATTCAATCGCGCGCCACGGCGGGGGTTGCCAATGGCACCTATCTGTTCGCCCTGCCTGGCTCGCCCGGCGCCTGCCGCGACGGCTGGGACGAGATCCTCAAGCACCAGCTCGACATCAGATTCCGGCCGTGCAATTTCGCCGAACTGCTGCCGCGGCTGAACGAAGGCAAGCTGCCCCAGACCGGTTAACACGTAACGGCTAAACACGCAGCGGCTAAAGCTGCTAGAGCGGATCACGATGAGATGGAAACGACGTCTGTTTCCATCTCATCGTGTGAATCCGCTCTATTATTGGGACATAGAGCAAATTCACGGCTTTTGACGCAATCCAAAGCGATTCCGTCAAAAGCCGATTTGCTCTAACCTCACTTCATCATGGTCAACAAGCTACCGATTTCCGCGCACACTTTATGCCAAACCTTGTCGCAAGTGCACGGGTTGG
>JBBSNV010000315.1:0-3500 GCA_038260375.1 Reyranellales bacterium | reverse complement strand
CGTGCCCGACGACCAGCGTGGATTTTGGGACATGGCGCGCGATCATTTCGGCGCCCAGGTGCCGATGCGCCGCCACGCCTCGGCCAACCAGGTGCTGGCCGACATTACCGACGATCCCAACGTGGTGGGCCTGCTGCCGCTGCCCAACGAAGCCGACAAGGAGCCGTGGTGGCCCTCGATCGTGGGTGCCCTGGCTTCGACGCCCAACATCGTGGCGCGCGTACCGTTCATCCGCCCTATGCCGCCCGGGGGCAATTCGCGCACGCAAGGGTTGGCAGGCCTGGTGGTGGCACAGCTCAAGCCCGAGGCCAGCGGCGCCGAAGGCCAGGACCGCTCGCTGCTGGTGCTGGAATCCTTGACCGACGTGTCGCGCAGCCGCATCGCCTCGGCGCTGCAGGCGGCCAAGCTGCCGGCCTTCACTTCCGCCATCCGCCACGACCCGCCGGGCGGCGGCGTGGCATATCTGATCGAGCTGCCGGCCTTTATGATCGACGGCGACGAACGGCTTAAGAAATTGGCAGACGCGATCGCCACCAAGGGCGCAAGGCTGACGCCGATTGGCTGCTATGCCGTGCCCGCCGATCTGCAAGGCCCTGCCGCAGGGTAAAGTCGAGCAGGCGTTGGAGAACATTATGCCCAAAGAAATTTCGAGCCCAAAACCGCGTCCCGGCATTCTCGACATCGCAGCCTATGTTGGCGGCAAGGATTCGATTCCGGGTTTCGACAAAGTCACCAAGCTGTCGTCCAACGAGGGTGCGCTGGGTCCCAGCCCCAAGGCGATGGCCGCCTATAAGGCGATCGCGGGCGATCTGCATCGCTATCCCGAAGGCGGCTCGATCGATCTGCGCGCCGCCATCGGCCGTCATCACGGCTTGAACCCCGAGCGCATCGTTTGCGGCACGGGTTCCGACGAGCTGCTCAATCTGCTGGTGCGCGCTTATTGCGGCCCGGGCGATGAGCTGCTGTACAGCCAGCACGGCTTCCTGATGTACCCGATCAACGCCAAGGGCGTCGGCGCAGTGCCGATTGCGGCGCCAGAGACCCAAGACCTGCGCACTGATATCGATGCGCTGCTTAAGTTGGTCACCGACAAGACCAAGATCGTCGTGTTGGCCAACCCCAACAATCCGACCGGCAGCTATCTCACCAAGGACGAGATGAAGCGCCTGCATGCCGGCTTGCCGAAATCGGTCATGCTGATCGTCGATGCCGCTTATGCCGAATACGTGGCGCGCAACGATTACGAAGCGGGTGTCGAGCTGGTCGATAGCGCCGAGAACGTGGTGATGACCCGAACCTTCTCCAAGATCCATGGGCTGGGCGGTTTGCGCGTGGGCTGGTTCTACGGCCCGGCCGGCATCGTCGATGCCATCAATCGTTTGCGCCAACCGTTCAACGTCAACGCCCCGGCCCAGGCGGCGGCGCTGGCGGCGTTGGACGACATCGCGCATGCCGATGCGCAGCGCGCCAACAACGACATCTGGCTGCCGTGGTTCTCGCAGGAGTTGACCAAGCTCGGCCTGCATGTGTACCCCAGCGTGTGCAATTTCGTGCTGGTGCGTTTTTCCAAGGATGCCGGCAAGGATGCCGCCGCAGCCAACGCACATTTGCTGAAGCACGGCATTATCCCGCGCATGATGCTTGCTTATGGTCTCAGCGATTGCCTACGCATCACCATCGGCACCGAAGCCGAGATGCGGGCGACACGCGACGCCATCACCGGATTCTTGAAAGCCTGATCATGGCAAAGGCGAAAAAAGCGGGAAAAAAGAAGCCCGCCGCGAAAAAGAAAACGGCCACAAAAAAATCCGCCAAGAAATCCGGCGTGATCTTTCCGGTCATGGCGCTGATCGGCATCGGCTTGATCGGCTCGTCGATCGCCCGTGTCGCGCGCAAGGAAAAGCTGGTCGGCCGCATCCAAGTGGCGACGCGGCGTAAGTAAACCGCCGCCACCGCGCGCAAGCTGAAGATCGCCGACGATGTCGGCACCGACTTGGCCAAGGCGGTCAAGAATGCCGATTTCGTCGTGCTGTGCACACCGCTCGGCGCCAACGCCGAAGTCATGGCCACGATCGCAGCCCATCTCAAGCCCGGCGCCATCGTCTCCGATGTCGGTTCGGTCAAGCAGGCGGTGATCCGCGATATTGCGCCGCGTTTGCCCAAGGGTATGCATTTGGTGCCGGCGCATCCAGTGGCGGGCACCGAGCATTCCGGCCCCGAGGCGGGCTTCGCCGAATTGTTCCGCGGCCGCTGGTGCATTCTGACGCCGACGCCGGAGACTGATCGCAAAGCAGTAGAGAAGGTCGCCGAGTTCTGGCGCCGTTGCGGCAGCCAGGTCGAAGAGATGGCCGCCGACCATCACGACAAGATCCTGGCCATCACCTCGCATCTACCGCATCTGATCGCTTACGCCATCGTCGGCACCGCAACCGACCTGGAAGACAGTATAAAATCCGAGGTGATCAAATTCGCCGCCGGCGGCTTCCGCGACTTCACCCGCATCGCGGCGTCCGACCCCACCATGTGGCGCGACGTGTCGCTCAACAACCGCGAGGCGATTCTGGAAATGCTGCAGCGCCTGCAGGAGGATGTCAGCTTCCTGCAACGCGCCATTCGCTGGGGCGAGGGCGACAAGCTGTTCGATCTATTCACCCGCACCCGCGCTGTGCGCCGCGCGCTGATCGACGCCAAGCAGGCTTAAGGTCTTAACCTCTCCCACCGGGAGAGGTCGATCATTCGAGCGTCAGCGAGAATGGTCGGGTGAGGGGCCTTTGCGCAGTTCGGCCAGAATCGAGTCGAGTACGATGTCGATATTTTCGAATACTTCGTTATTCCAGAACCTAATCACTCGATAACCGAATGTATTGAGATAAGCAGTTCGCCTGGCATCGGCGTTTGCCGCTTCGGAGTGTTGTCCGCCATCGAGTTCGACGATCAACCTAACTTGCTCGCAGAAGAAATCGACGATGTAGGGTCCAATCGGATGCTGTCGGCGAAACTTGAAGTTATCGAGTTGGCTGTTGCGCAGCCGCGACCATAGCTTGCGTTCAACATCGGTCAAATTGCGCTGGAGCTCTTTTGCACGAATGCTTACCATGACCCCTCACTGAGCAACCGGGAAGATAGTTGACGTTATAGACCGGACAGATCGTTGACAGATTTAGGTGCTTGTTGGGAGTGATCTTTGCGCCGGCCCGGCCGGGCCGGCGCAAAGATGCGCAGTTTTCTGCTGCGCCGGTCGATAATGCCGAGCGGCAGATCGGCAAAGCGAACCAGCCAGTCGCCAGTGTCGGTCTCGGCCACGCCGACCGGCTCGCCGATCAGTGCTTGGCTGAGGAAGATAAGCTGGCCGCCCCATTTGATCTCGCCATTGGAACGAACCCGTCGCACGGCATGGTCGGATCGATAGACCGGTTCTTCGATGCACTTGGGATAAGGGCGCGGCGATTGGCTGAAGCGATTGGCCGGCACGTCCTGGTCCAGCGCTTCATGCGGACGAT
>JBBSNV010000314.1:0-3504 GCA_038260375.1 Reyranellales bacterium | reverse complement strand
ATCAGGTTCTTGCGGCCCCACTCCATCAGACTGGTGTTTTCCGGCGTCAGGATGAACGTCGCATCCTTGTCGCGTGCGCGGCGCGCTTGCTCGACCACGAAGGCGATGTTGGCCGCCATGTCGGAACCGGCATTGGGCTGCACCAGCCCGGCGGTGAATTTCTTGCTCATGAGCTGGCTCCTGACAAAATCGGATCGAGCTTGCCGGCGCGCTCCAGCGCCACCAATTCGTCGCAGCCGCCGATATGTTGGCCGGCGATGAAAATTTGCGGCACCGAGGTGCGGCCGCCGGCACGCTGGCGCATGGTCTCACGCATGTCGTTGTCCATAAACACGTCGATCTCCTGGAAGGCGACGCCTTTGTCGTCCAGCAGGCCCTTGGCCCGCGCGCAATAGGGGCAGATCGGCGTGGTGTAGATTTCGACTTTACTCATTGCGACCATCGTTACTGGGTGTGCCGTAATATAACGCTTCGGGGACGGTTCGTCATTGGCCGGGATTTACCCAACCAGAGCAAGGCGCTAGTCGAGGTAAAGGGCTAGTCGAGGTAGGTTGGCCGCACCACGCGCGCCAGGGTCAGCACATCGACCGTGGCCACCCCGGCGCGGCGCAAGGCCCGCACGCACCCATCGACCGTGGCACCGGTGGTCAGCACGTCGTCGATCAGCAACACACGCTTGCCCTGCAGACCGGCCGAACGGCGCGGATTGATATCGATGGCGCGGGCGACATTGCGGCGGCGCTCGCGCGCGCCCAGACCGGCTTGCGATGGCGTAGCGCGCAGACGCTTGAGCAGATCGACCGCCACCGGCTTATGGCTGCGCTGGCCGATGCCCAAGGCCAGCAGTGCTGCCTGGTTATAGCGGCGACGCCACAGGCGGCGGTAATGCAGCGGCACCGGCGCGATGACATCTGCTTGCGCGATCAGCTCGGCACCGGCGCGCGCCATCCAAGCGGCGAAAGCCGGCGCGGCTTGGGTGCGATCGGCATGCTTGAAGCCCAGGACGACTTTGCGCGAAGCATCGTCGTAGCAGAACACGGCGCGGGCGCGTTCGTAGCGCGGCGGCCGGGCCAGGCAGGCGGCGCAAATCAGAGCCTCATCAACCGACTCGGTGTGTAGAGGCGTGCCGCAGCGCTGGCAGAATGGCGGCGCGATGAAGGATTGCGCCGCCCAACATTGCGCGCACAGCGCATGCAGCTGATCGACGATGGCGCCGCAGGACAGGCATAGCGGCGGCAGCAGAGTATCGATCAGCCGCGCGCCGAATGTCGGCAGCAACCGTTTGAGGGCGAATTCCATGGCGGTAGGGTCGGCCGGCGCCCGCATCGCTGTCAACGGCAACACCCGTGCTAGACTGAGCCTATGGCCGATCCCGCCAACGAATTGTCGATTTTCGACCGTGCGCTGCTGCGCCAAAGACGCGCGCGCAGCGTGGCGGGTTGGCCGGCGCATAATTTCCTCAAGCGCCATGTCGCCGAGGGCTTGAGCGAGCGGCTTGACGATATCCGCCGGCCGTTCCCGCGCTTGCTCGACCTGGGCAGCCATGGCGGCGAGGTCGCGGCGGCGCTGGCCGGCCGGGCTGGTGCCGAGTTGACGGTGAGCGCCGATCTGACGCCGCGCTTCCTGGGGCCACTTTCGGGCCTACGGGTTGTGGCGGACGAAGAAACCATGCCCTTCGCGCCCAACAGCTTCGATCTGATCGCCAGCGCACTGGGCCTGCATGCGGTCAACGACCTGCCGGGCGCGTTGTTGCAAATCCGCCAGGCGCTGAAGCCCGACGGGCTTTTCATGGGCGCGTTGTTCGGCGGCGAGACCTTGACCGAGTTGCGCCAGGCGCTGCTGCAGGCGGAAAGCGAGGTCGAAGGCGGCGCCAGCCCCCACGTGGCACCGTTCGCCGACCTGCGCGACGCGGCGGGCCTGTTGCAACGCGCGGGCTTTGCACTGCCGGTGGCCGATATCGAGCGGCTCAATGTCAGCTACGCCGATGCCTTCGCCCTGATGCGCGAGCTGCGCGGCATGGGCGAAAGCAACATCCTGCAGGCGCGCCGGCGCAAGCCGATGCGCCGCGCCACCTTGCCGCGCGCGGCCGAAATCTACCGCCAGCGCTTCACCGGCCCGGACGGACGCATCACGGCCAGCTTCCAGATCGTCTATCTGCATGGCTGGGCGGCGCACGAATCGCAACAAAAGCCACTCAAGCCCGGTAGCGCCAAGCAACGCCTGGCCCAGGCGCTGGACAGCGACGAACGGCCGGCCGGCGAAAAAGCGACCCCGCGCTGATGCGCGCTTTGTCTCGCCCTGGCGCCGCGTCATACTGGCGCCGCACCAGCAAGGCCAACGCTTGACCCTGACCATGCCCGAAATCTTCGTCGGCGCGCTGCGCCTGAGTTGGCAGCGGCGGCGCGCGCTGTTCGACATCGCCCTGATCCCGCTGATCGTCTCGCTGGCGATCGACGTGTTGGTCAAGCCGGTACTGATCGATGCCAATTACACCGTGGCGCTGCAGAGCAACCCCGGTGGCGTCTTTATCGGTTTGCTGGGCTATATCCTGCTGTCGCTGTTGCCCTGGTCGGCTTTCGCCGTGGGCTGGACACGCCATTGCTTGCTCGGTCCATCGCTAGCCGGGCCATCGCCGGCGGGGCCATCGCCAGCCGGGCCATCGCCAGCCGGGCCGTTGACGGCGCAATGGACCAGCCGCGAGCTACGCTATTTCGGCGCCACCTTGAAACTGCTGCTGGTTTACGGCGTCGGCAGTTTCATCGCCATGCTGATCGTGTTGACCGTTCATGGCGGGCAGATGCCGACCAGCACCTCGCTGGTGCTGATCAGCCTGGGCCTGCTGGTGGCGATGGGCTACGTGCTGACGCGGCTATGCCTGGTGTTGCCGGCCGCCGCGCTCGACCAGCCTTTCGGTTTCGTCACGGCGCTGCGTTACAGCCAGGGCAAGGGCTTGAGCCTGCTGGTGCTGATGCTCCTGCTGTTCTTGCTGGCTTTCTTCAGCGGTCCACTGGCGGCAATCGTGATCGGCCAGGTGCTTGCCCAGTTCTTCGACCAGCCCTTCAGCATCGGCCCCGATCTGGTGCTGCGCCTGGCGGTTGAAATCGCCAGTTATGCCTGCAGCGCGCCGCTCCTGGTCGCCATGGCGCTGGCGTTTAGCCGGCTGACCGGTTGGCAGCAAGGCGGCGCATTGCGGCCGCTGCCGTAAACCCGCGCCGACCGCAGCAGCGGCTAAAGCAGATCGCGCAACTGCGCGATGCTTACAGGAGGTCGCGCAACTGCGCGATGCTTAGAGGAGGTCGCGCAACTGCGCGATGCTTAGAGAAAGCAGATCGCGCAACTGCGCGATGCTTACAGGAGGTCGCGCAACTGCGCGATGCTTAGAGGAGGTCGCGCAACTGCGCGATGCTTAGAGGATGTCGCGCAACTGCGCGATGCTTAGAGGATGTCGCGCAACTGCGCGATGCTTAGAGGATGTCGCGCAACTGCGCGATGCTTAGAGGATGT
>JBBSNV010000313.1:0-3511 GCA_038260375.1 Reyranellales bacterium | reverse complement strand
ATCCCAACATCGTGCCGGGCTCGGTGACGATATGGGATGCCGCCGCGCCCGATGAAAGCCTGGGCTTCCTGCTGGTGGGTGCGGCTGTGCTGATGCCGCTTTGCCTAGCTTACACCGTCTATGCCTATTGGGTGTTCCGCGGCAAGGTGAGCGACGATGCCGGCTACCACCACTGACGCCGCCAAACATTGGTGGCAACGCGCGGCGTGGCGCAAGGCGATGTGGTTTGCGGCGCTGTGGTTGGCTGGCGTGGCCAGCGTCGCCGCGGTTGCTTATGGATTGCGCGCCATCGTCAAAGCGATGATGTAACGGCCGTCACTTCTTCTCCGGTGGTTCGATGCGATAGATCACCGGCGGGAAAGTCTGTTCCTCGATCGCGAACAGGATGCTACCGCCATAGCGCCGTTCCAGCTCGCGCTTGGCGGCGAGGAACGCAGCCGGCGCGTCTTCCGCCTCGACATTGGCGCCGACCAGGAAATTGACGCGAAAGCGCGGCACAAGCTGGCGTCGCTTGGTTGCGCTGCGTCTCATTCCGCCGCCGCCACGCTCAAGGGCGGCGCTGCTGGCGCGCGCATGATGGCGCTGGGATGACGCCACGACAGCGCCTCGGCGATATGTAGCCGCCGCACCGCCACCGCACCGTCGAGATCGGCCAAAGTGCGCGCCACGCGCAGCACACGATGCCAGCCGCGCGCCGATAGGCCGAGCCGCTCGGCGGCCCGAGTCAGCAAGGCGCGGCCCTCGGCATCGGGCGTCGCCACGGTGTCGAGCAAATTGCCATCGGCTTCGGCATTGCAACGAGGCACGTTGGCGACGGGGTCGGCATCGGATTGCGTCAGTTCGCGATAGCGCTGGCGTTGGATGTCGCGCGCTTGGGCCACACGCGCAGCAACCTCGGCACTGCCTTCGCCCGGTGGCGGCAGAGACAGGTCGCTGGGCCGCACCGGTGGCACTTCGATGGTCAGGTCGATGCGATCGAGCAGTGGGCCGGAGATCTTGCTCTGGTATTCGCTGGCGCAGCGCGGCGCACGCGAACAGCCTTGCGCTTGATTACCAAGATTGCCGCAGCGACATGGATTCATCGCCGCCACCAATTGGAAGCGCGCCGGATAGGTGACGTGAGCATTGGCGCGCGCCACGGCGACGCGACCGGTTTCGATCGGCTGGCGCAATGCCTCGAGCGCGGCGCGGCTGAATTCGGGCAGCTCGTCGAGAAACAATATGCCACGATGCGCCAGAGACACCTCGCCCGGCCGCAGCCGCAAGCCGCCGCCGACCAGTGCCGGCAGGGTGGCCGAATGATGCGGATCGCGGAACGGGCGCTGCTGCGTCAGCCGGCCCTCGTTGAAAGCGCCGACCAAGGAGCGGATCATGCTGACCTCGAGCGCCTCCTCCGGCGTCAGGGGCGGCAGCAATCCGGGCAGGCGCGCTGCCAGCATCGATTTGCCGGCGCCGGGCGGGCCGATCATCAAAAGGTTATGACCGCCGGCGGCCGACACTTCCAGCGCCCGGCGCGCGGTCTCCTGGCCTTTGACATCGATCAGATCGGGATAGGTGGTTTGGTCGGTCGCCAGCTTGGGTTCGGGCGTCGGCAACTGTGTAGTGCCGCGCAGATGATTGACCAGGGACAACAGATCGGGCGCGGCGATTACTTTATGTCCCGCCTTGCGGTCGCCGGCCCAAGCCGCCTCGCCACCGCACGAGGCCGGACAAATGATGCCCTTGTCGCGTTGCGCCGCCCACAACGCCGCCGGCAACACGCCAGCCACCGCGGTGAGCCGGCCGTCCAACGCCAATTCGCCCAACGCCACGTGATCGGCAATTTGTTCCGGCGCGATCACGCCGATCGCCACCAGCAAGGCCAAGGCGATCGGCAGGTCGTAATGGCTGCCTTCCTTCATCACGTCGGCGGGCGACAGATTGACGATGATGCGCTTGGGCGGCAGCGCCAGGCCCATCGCCGTCAGTGCCGCGCGCACCCGCTCGCGGCTTTCGCCCACGGCTTTGTCGGGCAGGCCGACCACGAGAAAAACCGGCTGAC
This sequence comes from Reyranellales bacterium, assembly GCA_038260375.1. Lineage (GTDB taxonomy): Bacteria > Pseudomonadota > Alphaproteobacteria > Reyranellales > JAQSWP01 > JBBSNV01. The sequence goes on along the minus strand of JBBSNV010000313.1, from coordinate 1,470 downwards.
CGCCGGTCAGTTGTACCTGGACATCGACCGCCATGGCATCGATGCCCTGGAAAACGACGGTTTGTACGCTGGCTGCCATGATCATCCCCGGTTCGTCTGGAACAATCATAGAACGATTGAAGAATAAGAAAATAAACCTAAGATTGTATTTTCGATCCGCTCGTTCGTTCTAGCGGCGCGGTAACAGGATGCAATTCGGGCTGATTTTTTCACCTCCCATTCGTTTGGGTGGGGCGCAAGGGCTGCGTCGCTGGGCATAATCGCGGCGGGCTTGGGTGCGTTGCATAAAACAACAGATTTGGCGATGCTGGGCCAGCGCTGTTGGGGGAACAATGATTTCAAAATCGGTAAGTGCTTTAGGTGCTTGTGCTCTGCTCGGGTGCATGGCGTGGGGCTCGCTGGCGGCGGCGCAGACGCAGGCCGCTCAATTGGTGGCGGCGCAAGCCGACGACAAAGCGGCACTGCGCGCGGAATACGATGCCTTGTTCCAGCGGATCCTGAAAAACCCTGCCGAGATCGATGCCACTTTGCGCTTCGCCGAAATCGCCACCCAGCTCGGCGAGTTCGAAGCCGCGATCGGCGCGCTTGAGCGCATCCTGTTCTATAACGTGCAGCTGCCGCGCGTTCATCTCGAACTGGGCATTCTCTATTTCCGTCTCGGCTCCTACGAAATCGCGCGCGATCATTTGCGCATCGCGATCTCGGGCCAGAACGTGCCCGACGAAGTGCGCCGCCGCGTCAACGAATTCCTGAGCGAAGCCGATCGTCGTTTGTCGCGCAGCCAGTTCGCCGCCGAAGCGCGTTTCGGTCTGCGCCACCAGACCAACGCCAACGTGGCGCCGCTGGGCAACACCTATCGCGTGTTCGGCACCGACCTCGACCTGCCGTCCGACGCCAAGCGGCGGCCCGATTGGAACTTCTTCGTCCAGGGCGCCGCGCATCACGTTTACGATTTGCGCACGCAAAACGCCGACACGATCGAAACCAACCTGACGCTCTATCAAGGCCTGCAGTTCAAGGAGACGCGCTTCGATCTCGGCTTGGTCGAGTTAGATAGCGGCCCACGCTTAACGCTGACCACCGAAGGCTTGCGCAGCACGATACGCCCTTATTTACTGGCCAATTACGTCGAACTGGCGCATCGCCATTACCTGGCCACGCTCGGCGGCGGCTTTTCGCTGGCGATGTATTTCTCCGACGCGCTGAGTGGCGAATTCCGGCTCGAGCATCGCATCCGCGACTTCAACAACACCAAGCGCAATCCCGACGTGTCGATCCAGTCGGGCGATCTGACCGAGCCGTCCTGGACCATGCAATATCGGATCACCAACGACTGGAGCATCTTGGGCCGCTTGGGATTCGGGTCAAACTCCGCCAAAGAGCGCTTCTACAGTTACAACCTCTATCAGGTCGATATCAGCAGCACGGTCACTTTCGACGTTCCGTTCTTGACGCTGCCGTCGAAGGCCT
>JBBSNV010000312.1:0-3526 GCA_038260375.1 Reyranellales bacterium | reverse complement strand
CGCTGTGATCGATGCCGCCTGCCGCTTCCTCGCGGTCACCGAATGTCCACTGGCGCTACTACCGGTGGAGGATTTCACCGGCGATGTCGAGCAGCCCAATCTGCCCGGCACGATCGATCAGCATCCCAACTGGCGGCGGCGCCTGGCACGCGACACGCCGTTCGCTACGCCGCGCGGCAAGGCGCGGGCGCGTTTGCTCAATGAGGGCCGCGCCAAATGACGCCGCGTGCCGCTTATCGCCTGCAGTTCAACCGGAATGTCCCCTTCGCCGCCGCCGCCGCACATGCTGACTATTTCGCGCAGTTGGGCATCAGCCATATCTATGCCTCGCCGATCCTGACGGCGCGGGCAGGCTCGCTGCACGGCTACGACGTAGTCGATCACAGCCGCGTCAATCCCGAACTGGGCGGCGAAGACGGCTTTCGTGAAATGGCCAGCCGATTGCGCGCGCACGGCATCGGCATCGTCGTCGATATCGTGCCCAACCACATGGCGGTGGGCCACGCCGACAACTCTTGGTGGCTGGACGTGCTGCAGCACGGCGGCGCCAGCGCATTTGCCACCGCTTTCGACATCGATTGGCATGCGCCGGGATCGGACGGCCGCATCCTGGCGCCGTTCCTGGGCGCGCCGCCTGAGACCTTGTTGGCCAAAGGCGAATTGACCCTGCTGCGCGACAAGCAGCTGGACAAAATCTGCTTCGCCTATTTCGACCATCGCTTTCCTGTACGGCCGCAGGACCAGGACGCGTTACGCCATGCCGAACTTGGCCAGCTCGATCGCGTAGCGTTGCTCGATCTGCTGGCGCGGCAGCATTTCCGGCTGGCCGACTGGCGCCAGGCCGATCGCCATATCAACTGGCGGCGGTTTTTCGACATCACAGAGCTGGCGGCGCTGCGCATGGAACACCAGCCCACTTTCGAAGCGGTGCACGAAAAGACCTTCGCGCTCTATGGCGAGGGACTGATCGATGGATTGCGCGTCGATCACGTGGACGGGCTGGCGGACCCGCGCGCCTATTGCCGTGCGTTGCGGCAGCGTCTCGACGCGTTGAAGGCGCAACGACCCGATGGCGGCGCCGGCCGGCCCTATATCCTGGTGGAAAAGATCCTGGCCGAACACGAGACCTTGCCCGCCGATTGGCAATGCGATGGCACCACGGGCTACGATTTCATGAATCACATCTCCGCCCTGCAGCATGCCGACGATGGCGGCGCGCTCGATGCGATGTGGCGACATTACGGAAAGCGCGGCAGCGATTTCGAAATCGAGGAACTGTCGGCGCGGCAGGAAATCCTCGCCACCGGATTCGTGGCGCAATTCGAGGCTACGGCGCTTGCCTTCGCCGCGGTCTTGCCCGACGGCATCGACCCAGGGGACATGCGCGACGCCCTGACTGGCGTGCTGGTGCAGTTGCGCTGCTATCGCAGCTACGCCTCTGGCGGAGCCGATTCGCCGGGACCGGGCCCGTTCCTGGCCCAGGCCATGGCCCGCGCCGCGGCCGCCGCGCCGCGTTTGGCCCACGCCATCGCAGCGCTCGAGGCGGTGTTTCGCCGCCGCGACGGCGCAGCATCGTGCGTCGATGCGATCCGCCGCTTCAATCAACTCTCCGCCCCCAGCGCCGCCAAGGCGGTCGAGGACACCGCGTTCTACCGCTACGGCCGGCTGCTCTCGCGCAACGATGTCGGCTTCGATCCGCGTCTGCACCGTCTCGACCCAGCCGCGTTCCATGCCTTGATGGTCGAGCGCGCGGCAAAGCAGCCGCACTCGATGCTGGCCACCGCCACCCACGATCACAAACGCGGCGAAGATGCCCGCGCCCGGCTGGCGGTGCTGAGCGAGTTGCCCGAATTGTGGCATCAAGCGATCGAACGCTGGTTCGCCGATAACGCGGCCGTCCGCCCAGCCGGCTTGCACAGCGCCGACGAGTATCAACTCTACCAAACCTTGCTTGGGCTGTGGCCCGGCGAGCGCGACACAACCATCGCGCCACAGCGGCTGGAAATCTGGTGCGAGAAATTCTTGCGTGAAGGCAAGCTGCGCAGTTCCTGGCAAGCGCCCGATCTCGATTATGAAGGAAAATTCAAAACCTTCGCCACGGCGTTGCTGGCCGATCGACGCGCGGCGGCGTTTGCGGCCAGCATGGACCAGCTCCTGGCGAGCATCGCGCCCGCCGCCGCAGTCAATGCCATCGTCCAGGCTGTCTTGCGCTGCACCCTGCCCGGCATGCCCGACCTCTATCAGGGCTGCGAGTACGACGATTTCTCCCTGGTCGATCCCGACAATCGCGGGGCGGTGGATTTCTCCGCGCGCGCGGCCAGCCTGACCGATGCGCCACCGAACCTGGGTCATGCGCCTCACGCCAAGCAGGCGGCGATCGCGCGGCTGTTGCAGACACGCCGCAATCGTCCGGCGCTGTTCGCCGCCGGCGATTATCGCGCGCTGCCCATTTTGGGCCGATACGCGGCCCATGTGCTGGCCTTCGAGCGCCGACTGGGCGATGGCGGTCTGGTCGTGCTGGCTGAACTTCATCATGCCCGCCGGATTCAGAGCAAGACCGGCTCGTCCTGGGCCGATACGGCCTTGGATATGTCGATGATGGAGCGGCCCTATATCGATCTGATGACCGGAGAAGACGTGACGTTGCGGCCGGGCCTGCCGGTCGCCGCGCTGTTGGGCGATTTTCCCGTTAAGGTCTTGCTGGAGCGCGCTATAGTTCCCGCATAAGCGGGGGAAACACATGACCGACAAAGTCGCGATCGTCACCGGCGCGGGCACGGGCATCGGCAAGGCCGCAGCCTTGGCGCTGCTCAAGCAAGGCTACAGCGTAGTGCTAGCGGGACGCCGGCGCGAACCGCTCGACCTTGTGGTCAAGGAAGCCGGCAACGATGCCGGCCGGCTGCTGGCGGTGCCGACCGATGTCGGCGACCCCAAATCGGTAGCGGCATTATTTGCCAAGACCAAGGAAAAATTCGGCCGGCTCGACCTGCTGTTCAACAATGCCGGCATGGGCGCGCCGCCGATACCGCTGGAAGATTTGACCTTCGAGCAATGGAAGGCGGTGCTCGATGCCAATCTGACCGGCGCATTCCTGTGCACCCAGGAAGCCATTCGCATCATGAAGGCGCAGACGCCGCGCGGCGGGCGCATCATCAACAACGGCTCGATTTCGGCCCATGCGCCACGGCCCAATTCCGCACCCTACACCGCGACCAAGCACGCCATCACCGGCCTGACCAAATCCACCTCGCTCGACGGGCGCAAATACGACATCGCTTGCGGCCAGATCGATATCGGCAATGCCGCCACCGACATGACGGCGCGCATGAAAGCAGGCGTGCCACAGCCCAACGGCGAGATCATGGTCGAGCCGACCATGGACGTGGCCAATGTGGCCGACGCCATCGTCTACATGGCCAGCCGCAGCTTGGACGCCAACGTGATGTTCCTCACCGTGATGGCGAGCAAGATGCCGTTTGTCGGACGGGGATAGCGGTTCGTCATGCTGAGCGCAGCGAAGCATCTT
>JBBSNV010000311.1:0-3531 GCA_038260375.1 Reyranellales bacterium | reverse complement strand
GGCGGCGTGCTGTCGGCGTTGGACGGTATCGGCCCGGAAGATTTGAACGTTGCGGCCCTGGTGGGCCGCGCCGCCGAGCCCGCGGTCAGGGAAGTGATTATCGCTACCAATGCCACCGTCGATGGCCAGACCACGGCGCATTATTTGACCGACCGGCTGGCCGATTGTGCGGTGTCGGCGACGCGACTGGCCTATGGCGTGCCGGTGGGCGGCGAACTCGATTATTTGGACGACGGCACTTTGGCGGCGGCATTGAAGGCGCGCCGAGCGCTATAAACTCAACTATTCCGGACTTTTACCCTATATGAAAGTTGTGATGCGGGAGGGTTTGGACACGGCTTGCGTGTCTGGATACCGCAGCGCGGTTTAGCGCAAGCCCCAGGTAAGGCCGATCTGGTCAATTCGATGGTCGACAGCTTCGACGGCTTCTAGTCAAGCGGGCGGCAGCAGCGAAGGCTGTGCGCCGTCCTGCAGCTCGACCGATTGTATCTTCTCGCCGCGGCCGGCGATCTTGCCGGCGGAGGTGACGATCTGTTCGATATCGGTATTGGCCTGGCCGAAATGCCGCCGCAGGCTTTCGACGCGACCGCTGAGCCGTTCGACGTCGCCCAGCAGCAGTCCAACCTCCTTTTGAATCAATCCGGCCTGCTCGCGCATCTTCACGTCCTTCAGCACCGCCCGCACCGTGTTCAACGTCGCCATTAAAGTGGTGGGCGAGACGATATAAACGCGCGCGCGATACGACGCATCGACCACGTCGAGGAAATTGGTGTGCAGCTCGGCATAGACCGCTTCGGAGGGCAGGAACATCAGCGCCGATTCCGCTGTCTCGCCGGCCAGGATGTATTTTCCGGCGATGTCGGCGATGTGCTTGCCGACCGCTTGGCGGAAAGCGCGCGCTGCGATGGTGCGCTGCGCATCGTCGGTCGCGGCATGCAGGGCGCGATAACTTTCGAGCGGGAATTTGGCGTCGATTGCGATCGGCCCCGGCGGGTTGGGCAGCTGCAATAGACAATCGACGCGCGCTGAGTTGCTGAGCGAAGCCTGAAATGCATAGGCGCTGGGCGGCAGGATCGCCACCACCAGGTCGTTGAGTTGCACCTCGCCAAAGGCGCCGCGCGCTTGTTTGTTGCTCAGCACTTCCTGCAACGACAGCACCTGCGACGAGAGCTGGCCCATGGCTTTTTGCGCTTCGTCGATACGCACCAGCCGCTCGCGCAGATCGACCACGGTTTTGCTGGTCTCGGCCTGGCCCTTGTCGAGCCGCTCGCCGAGCTGCGATTGCAAGGCCGTCAGGCGCTGGTCGAGCGCCTCGCGTACATGGCGCTCCTGGGCCTGCAGCTGCTCCATGACACGCTGCACGGTGTCGACCTGCAGCCGGTCGATGCGGGCGGCGATGTCTTCGCCGCCATCTTGACCAAATCGGCCGCGGCCGCGCTGCGCCAACAACAATGTCAGCACGGCAAGCACGGCTAGGACCAGGACGATCAGCAACAGATCGGTGAGGGTAAAACTGGACAACATGAAGGGATTCTAGCACGGGGCAGTTCGCGCCTGTCCCGCGCCTTTGGTCTCGTCTTTATTCCCCATGCCTTGACGCCAGGGGAGCGAAGCCTTAGCTAAAGGCGTCTGAATTACAGCGGATACCCAAGCGAAAATGGCTGTTTTGCCGATCCTGACGGCGCCCGATCCGCGGCTGAAAAAGATCTCGAAACCGGTCGATAAGGTCGATGCGGAGGTCCGCCAGCTGATGGACGACATGCTGGAGACAATGTATCTGGCGCCCGGCATCGGCCTGGCGGCGCCGCAGCTTGGCGTGCTCAAGCGTGTCATCGTGGTCGATATCCAGCGCGAGGGTGTCGCCACCGGTCCGCTGGTGATGGCCAACCCCGAGATCGTCGACGTGTCGGAAGATGACGCCAGCTACGAAGAGGGCTGCCTGTCGGTGCCCGAGCATTACGCCGAGGTGTCGCGTCCGGCCAAGGTCAAGATCCGCTATCTCGACCGCGACAACGAAATCCGCACCATGGAGGCCGAGGGGCTGGTGTCGACTTGCCTACAGCACGAGATCGACCATCTCGACGGCATCTTGTTCATCGACAAAATCTCGGCGCTGAAGCGCAACATGATCCTGCGCAAGCTGGTCAAGGCGCGCAAGGATGCCGCTGACGGCATAGTGCCTGACGCGCACCGCTCGCCGGAAAAAGCCAGCCTCTAGGTTCCTCGCCTGCCGCGCTAAGTTGCTCGCGTGCGGCTTGAAGTTGCTCGCCTGCGGCGAGTGGCTTGGCTAAAGTCGCGCCGGAGGAATCATGCGCATCGCCTATATGGGCACGTCCGAATTCGCCGTCCCGGCGCTGCAAGCGCTGGCCGCGGGTGGCCACGAACTGGCCGCGGTCTATACCCAGCCGCCGCGCCCGGCCGGACGGGGCCAGACCGAACGCCGTTCGCCGGTGCATGAGGCCGCGCTCGCGCTGGGGCTTGAGGTGCGCACGCCGCAGAGTTTGAAGGCTGAGGAGGAGATCGCCGCCTTTCGCGCGCTCGATCTCGACGTCGCGGTGGTGGCGTCATACGGCCATATCCTGCGCGAGACATTCTTGACCGCACCGGTATTCGGCTGCGTCAACATCCATGCCTCGTTGTTGCCGCGGTGGCGTGGTGCCGCGCCAATCCAACGCGCCATCCTGGCTGGCGACAAGCAATCGGGTGTCACGATCATTCGCATGGATGCGGGCCTCGATACCGGCGCCATGCTGCTGGCCGAGGCGTTGCCGATCACCGGCGCCACCACAGCCGAGACCTTGCACGACCAACTGGCCGAGTTGGGCGCGCGGCTGATCGTGGCGGCGCTCGACGGTTTGCTGCGCGGCAGCCTGACGCCGGTCGAGCAACCCAAAGAGGGCGCGACTTACGCCCACAAGCTGGGCAAGGACGAAGGCCAGCTCGATTGGCGCCGGCCGGCGGCGGAGTTGGAGCGCCAGGTGCGCGCCTTTACGCCATGGCCCGGCACGTTCTTCGAACTCAACGGCGAGCGCATCAAGGTGCTGCAAGCCGCGATTGCACCCGGCAGCGGCCAAGCCGGTACGGTGCTGCATGGCCATGGATTCGTGGTGGCCTGCGGCAATGGCGCAATGCGTTTGTTGCGTCTGCAGCGACCCGGCCGCGCCGCCTTGGCCGAAGAAGAATTTCGCCGTGGCTTCGTGCTGGCGCAAGGCACCGTGTTGCCGATGCCGACCGTCGCCACCTTGTTCACCAAATGACGCGCTACAAGCTGACCGTCGAATACGACGGCACTCCGTTCGTCGGCTGGCAGTGGCAGCGCCTCGGCACATCGGTGCAACAGGTGCTGCAAGAAGCGGCGCAGAAATTCTGCGGCCCGGCGGCGGAGATTTACGGCGCCGGCCGCACCGATGCCGGGGTGCATGCGCTGGGCCAATGCGCGCATCTCGATATAGACAAGGAGACCACGCCCGACGTGGTGCGCGACGCGATCAACTTCCATTGCAAGCCGTGGCCGGTGTCGGTGCTGGCGGC
>JBBSNV010000310.1:0-3535 GCA_038260375.1 Reyranellales bacterium | reverse complement strand
GGTTCTTGCGCCGGAATTCGGGCCGCAGATCGTTCTCGGTATGGCCGTTGCCGAAGTCGCGCGCCAGCGCCGTGGATTTGGCGCCGTACAACGCGCCGATGCCGCTCTCGGCCACGCCGAAGATCGAGGAATGCACGAAGGCCGGATGGTAGCCGTCGGTCTCATTCTCCAGCACGAATTTCCAATTGGCTTTGACGCGATGCTTCAAGAACCCAGCGCTGATCTCGACCTCGCCCTGCGGCGAGCAGCGCACCAGCCGGTCGATGGTTTCGGCCGCCCCGCCCAGATGCTCCTTTAGCGTCGGCCCTTCCGCCGCCATCGAGCCGAACACGAAGCCTTTATATGATTCCACCCGCGCTACTGAGGCCAGGCCCAGCCCGCTCATGTCGCGTCCTTCGTAGCCGTCCTTGAACGCCACGCCCATCAAGCGACCATCGCTGGCATAGGTCCAGGCGTGGAACGGACAAGTGAAGGATGCCGCGTTGCCCGCATCGCGCGAACAGACCTGCGCGCCGCGATGGGCGCAACGGTTGAGCAGCAGATGCACTTTACCCGACGCGTCGCGGGTCATGATGACCGATTGCGGGCCGATCGATTTCAGCACGAAGTCGTTGGGACGCGGCACTTCGCTCTCGTGGCCGACATAGACCCACGTTCGATACCAGATGCGTTGCAGCTCCAGCGCGAAGATCGCTGGATCGGTGTAGAGGCTGCCATGCACCCGCTCGGGCTGGATCAGTCTATCGAACATGATTTCGATCGATTATTAGAACGCTTGGTCTAATAATAGCCCCGGAGTCGGCACCGCTCAAGGGCATGCAAATCCCTTAAGCGCGATATCGGCCGCGATCTCCGCCAGTTCGCGCGGGCCCACTGGCCCCTTTGGGTCGTACCAGGCATAGGTGTAGTTCACCATGCCCAGAATCAACATGGTGAAGACCTTGCGGTTGCGCGGAGTCAGGCGCTTGGCGCGATCGATGCTGCGCAGGCTGGACAGCACCAGATCGACGATACGGTTCTGCAGGGCGCGGATGCGGTTCTGTTCGGCCTTGGCCAGATTGCCCAGATCGTTCATCAGCACGATCTGCTCGTTCTTGGACTGGGCGTTGAGCGCCGTGACGGCACGGATAATGTTGCGCAGCTGCAGTTCGGGCCGGTCCGACACTTCGATCGCCGCGGCCACGCGCGACGCCATGTCGGCGATGTGCTCGCGCAGCATGTCGCGCAAGATCGCTTCCTTGCTATCGAAATAATGATACAGCGCGCCGCGCGAAATGGCGCATGCCTTGGTCAAATCGCCAATGCTGGTATTGGCGTAGCTTTTGGCAGCAAACAGCTTGGCCGCGCTGCGCAAGATCGCGGTCTTGATTTCGGGGTAGTTGGCCGATTGGGTGCGCGCCATGGCGTCATGCTACGCTGAATCGACTTGACGCGCCAAGCCCGCCGCAATGTAATTGACCGAACGCACGTTCTAATAATGACGGTCTAACAACAGGAGGAAGCCATGGCCCAAGTCGGCCTAACTTTGCCGAGCGTCGCGCATCGTCGCACGGCATTGGCCGGGCGCATGCCGCACTGGCAGCCCTCCACCCTGGACCGCGTGTTCGCCCGCATGGCCGGCGAATTCGCCGACCGGCCTTACGTGCTGACCGACGAGGTGCAATGGAGCTACGCCGAAGTCCAGGACCGCGCCGAGCGCTTCGCCGCCGGTCTGGCGCGAATCGGCGTCAAACCGGGTGATCGCGTCGCCTTGCTGATGGCCAATTACGCCGAGTTCGTGCCGCTGGCCTATGCGGTGTGGCGGCTGGGCGCGACCTTGATCCCGATGAACTTCGCCTTTCGCGCCGCCGAGCTGGGTTATGTGCTGAAGCAATCGGGCGCGCGGGCGCTGATCACCATGGGCGAGTTTCGTGGCCTGGATTACTGCGCCATGCTCGACCAGTTGGCGCCGGGTTGGGAGCGCGACGCCAGTGCTGCCTTCCCCAATCTCAAAGCCGTGGTGTTGTTCAGCGCAAACTCGCGCCCCACGGAACGCCAAGCCATGACCACCGACCAGCTCTTGGCCAGCGGCGCGGGCAAACAAGCGCCAGCCAATCCGACCCAAGCCACCGGTCCCGCCGTCATCATGTATACGTCGGGCACCACCGGCCTGCCCAAGGGCGTGCTGCAATCCCACGACAATGTGCTGCGCATTTCCTACGCGCTGGCCTATCACCAGGCCTATCGCGAAGGCCGCCGCACCATCTTCGCGTTGCCGCTCTATCACGCCTTCGGCCTGGTGGTCGGCGTGATCGCCTCGATCTGGGTGGGCGGCGCCATCGTGCCGCAAATGCTGTTCGATCCCGTCGCCACTTTCGCTGGCATCGAGAAGTTCAAGGCCACCGACGGGCTGTTCGTGCCGACCATGGCGATGGCGCTGATCGAGCATCCCGACCGGACGAAATACGATCTCTCCTCGTTGACCGGCGTGTTGTCGGGTGCAGCGCCGACGCCGGCCAGCGTGTGGAAGCGGCTGATCGAAGCGCTGGGGCTGGAAGAAGCCTTCACCGGCTACGGCATGACCGAGCTGAGCTGCGCCACGGTGCTCACCGCCTCGGGCGATTCGTTGGAACTGTTGGAGCGCACGGTGGGCCGCATCATCGATGCCGGCGCGGCGGGCTTGCCCGAGCATCGCGGCCTGATCGGCCAGTACAAAACCTGCGATCCCTACAGCGGCGAATTGCTCGCCGACGGCGAAGAAGGCGAATTGGTGTTCAAAGGCCCGACCGCGACCAAGGGCTATTTCGGGCGGCCCGACGAAACCGCCGTGTTGTTCCTGAAAGACGGCTGGCTGCGTTCGGGCGATCTGGGCCGCATCCGGCCTGACGGTTACATCGAACTCACCGGGCGCTCCAAAGAGCTCTACAAGACCGGCGGCGAGTTGGTGGCGCCCAAGGAAGTCGAAGCGGTGCTCGATCAACACCCCGACGTGGCGCAGTCCTATGTGATCGGCGTGCCCGACGACAAATGGGGCGAGATCGGCGCTGCCTGGGTGGTGCCCAAGCCCGGCGCCAAGCCCAAGCCGGAGGAGCTGGCCCAGTTCTGCGCCGAGCGCCTGGCCAAATACAAATGGCCGCGCCATGTCTTCCTGATCGACGCCGAATCTTTGCCCAAGACGCCAACCGCCAAGGTGCAGAAATTCGAGCTGGTGAAAATGGCAGTGGCGCGCCTGAAGGAAGCGGCGCGCAAGAGCGCTTGAAACCGGCCGCCGCACCTCCGACAGTGAGCATTCGCCACGCAGGCGCATCGGGGAGAGTTTATGCCGGACGAAGCCAGCTACGAGATCTACGCCTTTCGTTACGCGCATCAGCGCGAGCGCAGCGCCCGCTCCAATCTATTGGCGTTCGACGTGCATGACGGGCCGATGCCGATCGACTATTTCTTCTGGCTGATCTCGGGCCATGGCCACAACATCCTGGTCGATACCGGCTTCGACGCACACGAGGCCAAGGCGCGCCACCGCCAACTGATTATCGAGCCGGCCGAGGCGCTGCGC
>JBBSNV010000309.1:0-3538 GCA_038260375.1 Reyranellales bacterium | reverse complement strand
ATCAGGGCCAAGGTGCCGCCGATTTGGCCGGCGCCGACCAGCGCGATCTTCTTGCGTGACATGGCATTCTCCACGAAATGAGGATGGTTTTCGAGATTCAAATTCGATTTAGTTTTCGGTCGGTTGGGTAGCGCGATTCGCCCCATCGAGCAAGGGCCGGCAAAGCTAGCGAAGCTATTCCGCCTCGAGCGCGGCGCGAACGTTTTCCAGCTCTTTCTTGGCGGCACCGCTTAGCTCCGGATAGGCCGGCTGGAGCTTTTCCATGGTGTCGATCAGCGCCGCCGCCACCACCAAGCGGGCGAACCATTTGCGGTCGGCCGGCACCACATACCACGGCGCGTCGGGCGCCGAAGTATGGCGGATCATGTCCTCATAGGCCGCCATGTAGGCGGACCAGCGCTTGCGCTCCTCGACATCGGCCATCGAGAACTTCCAGTTCTTAAGCGGATCGTCGAGCCGGGCCAGGAAGCGCTTCTTCTGTTCCTTCTTCGACACGTTGAGGAAGAATTTGCAGATCGCCGTGCCGCTGCCGGCCAAATGACGCTCGAAGCCGTTGATGCTGTCGAAGCGGTTGTTCCACAAATCGGCGGTACGTTCGCTTTCCGGCAGTTGCTGGCGATCGAGCAATTCGGGATGCACCCGCACCACCAGCACCTCCTCGTAATGCGAGCGATTGAAGACGCCGATGCGGCCGCGCTGCGGCAGCGCCCTGGCCGCGCGCCACAGGAAATCGTGGTCCAACTCCTCGGCGCTGGGTTGTTTGAATGAGGTGACATCGCACCCTTGCGGATTCACGCCCGACAACACGTGCTCGATGGCGCTGTCCTTGCCCGCCGCATCCATGGCTTGGAACACCGCAAGCACCGCCCAACGGTTTTGCGCATAAAGCATGTCCTGCAATTCGGCCAGGCGCTTGACGTATTGCTGCAGGCGTTGGGCGGCTTCGTCCTTACTGATGTCGAGCCCGCCGGTATCGCGCGAGTCGTGATCTTTGAGTTTGAACTTCGAGCCTTCGGTGACGCGATAGCGCTTGAGCAGATCGTCCATGAATCATCCTTCACAGTGTGGCCACCAGCTTACGACAGAACCGAGTGCCGGCTATAGTCAACGACAATGAAATCCACTATCCGGCTCATCATCCGATTGGCCCGCGCCGAAGATGCCGCGCTGGTGCATCGCCTGACCCAGCAGGCGTTCGAGGAATATCGCGGCCAGCTTGAGCCGCCCTCCTCGGCGCATGACGAGACCGAAGCCGTGGTCGTTGCGGCGCTGGTTAGGGGTGGCGCGCTTCTGGCCTTTATCGGCGACACCGCGGTGGGAGCGGCGCGTTTCGTGGCCGAAGGCGAGCACCTTTATATCGGCCGGATTGCAGTGCCGCCGAACTGGCGCGGCAAAGGCATCGCCATGGCGCTGATGTCGGCGCTGGAACAACAGGCGCGCGAACTGGGATTGCCTGCGATCGAATTGGGCGTGCGCGAGAGCCTGCCGTCCAATGTGCGACTGTACGAAAAGCTCAACTACACGGTGTTGCGGCGAGAGCAACATCCGCGCAATCGCGACTTCATCTCGCTGCGAATGCGCAAAGAAATCTGAAAAGAAAAGAGAGGCCGCAGCCCCTCTTTCGCACTCTCATATCGTTTTGGCTTAGGCGACGCCGTTGGCCTTGAAGAATGCCAGCATGCGCTTCCAACCGTCTTCCGCCGCTTCCTTGTTGTAGGACGCGCGATAGTCGGCGTTGAAGGCGTGGCCGACATCGGGATAGACCACGATCTCGGCCTTCTTGCCGGCAGCGGCGATCGCCTTGCGCATGGTCTCGACGTGTTCTTGGGTGATGCCGGTATCCTTGGCGCCATAGAGGCCCAACACCGGCGCCTTCAATTGGCCGGCGATATCGACCGGATTCTTCGGCCGCAACTCATTGGTCGGCGGCGTCATCAAGGAGCCGTACCAGGCCACGCCGGCTTTGATGTTGGGATTATGCGCCGAGTACATCCAAACATAGCGGCCGCCGAAGCAGAAGCCGGTAACGCCCAACTTGTTGGTGTCGGCCTTGCCTTCCGCTTTGGCGAAGGCAACGGTTGCGTCGTAATCGCTCATCGCTTCGGCATCGGGCTTTTTCATGATGATGGTCGACAGCACTGTCTGTATGTCAGCCACCTTGGCAGGATCGCCGAGGCGGAAAAAGACTTGCGGTGCGATGGCGTAGTAACCCGCCTTGGCCAAGCGACGGCAGACGTCTTTGATGTGCTCATGCAGGCCGAACACTTCGGGCACAACCAGAACTGTCGGGAAGTTGCTGCCCGTTTTCGGATAGGCGCGATAGCCCGGCATATCGCCCGTGCCGGTCTTGATCGTGACATCGCCCGCTTCCATGCCGTCGGTCGGTGTCATGATCAGGGTCTGCGCCGAGATCGGCTGCACCGCCAGCGCGAAGCCCGCGCCGATGCCGCCCACTACCACGGCGCGACGCGACACGCCGCGCTTACCAATCCGTTCGTCCATTCCGTCCATGAAGTTCTCCTGCTTTGTAAAACAACCCCGCCGCACCCTAGCAAATCGCCATGACAAAAAGCGGTGCGCTGGTTTCACGAATGCGTGGGTATCCAAGCATCAACAACTGGCTCGGCCGGCTATTCCGAATGGACATTTCCCGCGCAAAACAGCGCCGGAGCGGCGCAGCAAATCAATCGACGTGTTTGGTGGCGAGATAATCGCGGCTTTGCATTTCCATCAGCCGCGACACGGTGCGCTCGAACTCGAACGCGCCGTCGCCTTCGATGTAGAGCTGGTTGGGCATGGCTGCCGCCGAGCAGATCAGCTTCACCTTATGCTCGTACAGCGCGTCGATCAGGGTGACGAAGCGCATCGCCTCGTTGCGCCGGTCGAAGCTGAGCCGCGGGATGGCCGACACAATCACGGTATGGCAATGCTCGGCGATGGCGAGGAAATCGGCCGCGCCCAGCGGCCGCGCGCATAATTCGGCAAAAGTGAACCAGCCCACGCCTTGCGCCCAGCGCGGCACCACCACGTCGCGGCCTTGAGTGCGCAAAGTACGTGGCGCGCCTGCGGCATCGTCGGTCAATCGCGCGAAAGCATCGGCCAGCTTGTCGTCGGCCATTGGCCCCAGCGGGCTGACATAGACCGAGATATCGCGCAGCCGCGCCAGGCGATAATCCGCGTCGCCGCCCAACATCAGCACTTCCAGCCGCCGCTTGAGCATGGCGATGAACGGCAGGAAGCGGTCGCGCTGCAGGCCGTTGCGGTAGAGATCGTCCGGCGCGCGGTTGGAGGTGGCCACCACGGTCACGCCGCTGTCGAGCAGGGTCTCGAACAGCCGTCCCAGGATCATGGCATCGGCGATGTTGGTGACCTGGAATTCGTCGAAGCACAGCAGCCGGGTCTCGCGGGCCAGAGTGCGGGCGAACGGTGGGATCGGATCGGCTTCGGGCGGCGCGCCTTTCTCGATCAGGGCCTGACGGCGACGATGCAGCCGCTCGTGTACCTCCAGCATGAAGGCGTGGAAATGCACGCGCCGCTT
>JBBSNV010000308.1:0-3550 GCA_038260375.1 Reyranellales bacterium | reverse complement strand
TGGGCGCCAAGGTCACCATCGTGTCGTCGGACAAGGATTTGATGCAGTTGGTGCGCGAGGGCGTGGCCATGCTCGATCCGATCAAGAACAAGCCGATCGGCTCGGCTGAAGTGTTCGAAAAATTCGGCGTGGCGCCGGACAAGGTGGTCGAGGTCCAAGCGCTGGCCGGCGACTCGACCGACAACGTGCCGGGTGTGCCGGGCATTGGCATCAAGACCGCGGCGCAACTGATCAACGAATACGGCGATCTGGAAACCCTGTTGAGCCGCGCGCACGAGATCAAGCAGCCCAAGCGGCGCGAAGCCTTGCAGGCCAATGCCGAGCTGGCGCGCATTTCCAAAAAGCTGGTGCAACTCGATCACGCCGTGCCGGTCGAACACCACGCCGATACGTTCGATAAGATCGCGCCCGATCCGGCGGTGCTAATCCCGTGGCTGGAATTCCAGGGCTTCAAACGGCTGCTGCCGCGCATCAAGGAACGCTTCGGCGACGCGCCGGCCGGAGCGCCGTTGCCCGACCTGATCACGCAGAGCGAGGTCGGGCCGCCGCACCATCCCAGCGCTGCGGAGATCGCCCAGCCGTTGGCGATACCGGCGACGGAGAAAATACCGCCGATCGGCGCCATCCCCTACACACTCATCACCGAGCGCAAGGTGTTGGAGCAATGGGCGGCCGAGGCGATGCGGCTGGGCTTCTTGGCGGTCGATACCGAAACCGATTCGCTCGACGAAAGCGTGGCCAAGCTGGTCGGCATTTCGCTGGCGCTGCCCGATGGGCGGGCGGCCTATGTGCCGATCTGCCATCGCCAGCCGGGCCAGGAAGGCGGGCTGGATCTCGAAGGCAGTGGGGCCGGCCAATTGCTGCCGGGTCAGATCAAGCACGACGACGCGGTGGCGGCGTTGAAGGACGTGTTAGTGCATCCTGGTGTGCTGAAGATCGGCCACAACATCAAATTCGATCTCAAGATCCTGCGCCGCCATGGGCTCGACGTGACGCCAATGGACGACACCATGCTGTTGTCTTTCGTGCTGGAAGGCGGCAAGCACAATCACGGCATGGACGAGCTTTCGACCTTGTTCCTGGATTACACGCCGATCAGCTACAACGAGGTGACCGGCACCGGCAAGGCGCGCGTGACCTTCGACCAGGTGCCGCTCGACAAGGCGCTGAATTATTCGGCCGAAGATGCCGACGTTACGATGCGGCTGTGGCAGCTCTTGAAGCCGCGCATCGTGGCCGAGCGCATGGTGAATATGTACGAGACCGTCGAGCGGCCGCTGATCGGCGTGCTGGCCGATATGGAACGCGCCGGCATCAAGGTCGATGAGAAGGAATTGAAACGCCTGTCGGTCGATTTCGCCGAGCGCTTGCTCGAGCTGGAAAAGCAAATCCACAAGTTGGCGGGCCATCCTTTCAACATCGGCTCGCCCAAGCAATTGGGCGAGGTGCTGTTCGACGAGATGAGCCTGCAGGGCGGGCAGAAAAGCGCCAAGAGCGGCGCCTATGCCACCGGCGCCGACGTGCTGGAGGAACTGGCGGCGCAAGGCCACGATCTGCCGGCGCGGGTGCTGGATTGGCGCCAATTGGCCAAGCTCAAGAGCACTTACACCGACGCGCTGCTGCAGCAGATCGACGAAGACCGGCGCGTGCATACCTCGTATCACATGACCGGCGCCTCGACCGGGCGACTGGCCTCGACCGATCCCAATCTGCAGAACATCCCGATCCGCACCGAAGAGGGGCGCAAGATCCGCCACGCCTTCATCGCCGAGCCGGGCCATGTGCTGCTATCGGCCGATTACTCGCAGATCGAGTTGCGCCTGCTGGCCCATGTTGCCGACATCGAATCCTTGAAGCAAGCATTCCTGAGCGGCGAGGACATCCACGCCATCACCGCCAGCCAGGTGTTCGGCATCCCGGCCAAGGGCATGGACCCGATGGTTCGCAGAAAAGCTAAAGCGATCAATTTCGGCATCATCTACGGCATCTCGGCATTCGGCCTGGCGGCGCAGCTCGGCATTCCGCAAAAAGAAGCGGGCGAATACATCAAGGCGTATTTCTTGCGTTATCCCGGCATCCGCGAATACATGGAGACGACCAAGGAATACTGCCGCAAGAACGGCTTCGTCATGACGCCGTTCGGCCGCAAGGTGCATCTGAAGGGTATCAACGACAAGAGCCCCGCGATGCGCGCGTTTTCCGAGCGCGGTGCGATCAACGCGCCGCTGCAGGGCGGGGCGGCCGACATCATCAAGAAGGCGATGATCAAACTGCCCGGCGAAATGGCTAAGGCCAGCTTGAAGACGCGCATGCTGCTGCAGGTGCATGACGAATTGCTGTTCGAAGTGCCGGACCAGGAGCTAAAGCACGCCGCCGAGCTGATCAAGCGCGTGATGGAAAGCGTGGCCACCTTGTCGGTGCCGCTGGTGGTCGATACCGGCCACGGCGCCAATTGGGCGCAAGCGCATTAAGCAGTCAGTCGTCCGCAATCAATTTCACAGCGATATCTTGATGGCTGGTCAGCATGGCGTGGTTGGCGCCGGCTATGGCTTGGGTACGGCCGTTCGGTAACGCGAGGGCCAGGCGCCGGGCGATCAACTGCGCCACGGCGGGGCTCTTATCGCCATAAGCAACAGTGACCGGCATGGTCAGGCGCTTCAGCGTGTCGAGGGAGTAGTGTTCGCGGAACACGGCCTCGACGTCGCGCACATTGACCGCCGTCTGCTGGCGCATGAAGCCCTGCGCCGGCTCGGGCATGCGGGCGAAGGCGCCTGGGCCGAACCAGAAATCGGTCATGATCCCGACTGCATCTTTATTGCCGGCGCGGTGCTGGCTGGCGTAGCCGTCGAAGATCGGCTTGGCCTGATCGAAGGCCTGCTGTTCGCCGGTCATCGGCAAGATGGCGAAAGCCACCGGCTCGAACAGCACCATGCGCGCGATGTCGAGCTTGCCCGACAATGCGATCTGCAACGAGATCACCGCGCCGAACGAGTGTGCGGCGATGGTCACTGGACCATTGAGTGGGCCGAGCGCGGCCAAGGTGGCGGCAGCGATGTCGCTGATTTCTTGCACAATGGGCGCATCGCCTGGGCCGTGACCCGGCAAAGTGGGCGCCACGATGCTGTAGCGCTCAGCCAGCTTCTTGCCGATGCCGCGCCAGGTCTGCGACGAGCCAGGCGAGCCGTGGATCAACAGCAAGGTCGGGCCTTGGCCGCAGCGTTCGATGGTCATGGTCACAACTTAAGCTGGTGTACCGAGATCGATTGCGCTTTGCCGCGCAGCTCGTGCCAATCGGCGGGCAGGACGATGCCGTCGGGCAGGCCCGAATGCGCCGTCAACGCGGCCAAAGCGTGGCCCGAGACCAGCACCACCACGTCCTCGCCGTCTTTCATGTAATCCTTGCCCAGCTGCTCCATGCGCTGGGCTGTATTCACAGTATCGCCGACCACGGTGTAGTTGAAACGTCCCGGCGCGCCGATATTGCCCACCACTACCGGCCCCGAATGCACGCCGATACGCACGCGAACTGGCGCATGACCGGCGGCGCGGC
>JBBSNV010000307.1:0-3577 GCA_038260375.1 Reyranellales bacterium | reverse complement strand
GTCGGCGCCCATATCGCCCAGCATCATGGCCGCCATCGGTCCGGGGCCGATGCCCGCCACCTCGATCAGCCTGATACCCTTCAATGGACCACTCATAACGCCCTCCCTGAACTCTTTTGTGTGGCGGGGATGGTAGCGCGACTGGGGGCAATGGGAAGCCCATCGCGAAGGATGCCTTTCGCGCTGCGAAAGCTCTTGACGGATAGGCGAGTGCAACCGGACAATTCACGCAACGAGAGCGCCCAAACGGGCGCCGTGGGGAGGATACATGAAGATTCAAATCGGCGCGGCGCTGGCCGCGAGCATTGCGTTATCCGGCCTGCTGGGCGGCAGCGCCATCGCCCAACAGAAGCTCGAGTTCAAATTCGTTTCCGCCGCACCGCCCAAGACGCCGTGGGAGGCGCAGATCAATCGCTTCCGCGACGACATCGCGAAGGACAGCGGCGGCGCCGTCACCATGGTGCCGTATATCAATTCGGTGTTGGGCAGCGAGCAGGACACCATCCTGCAAGTGCAAAGCGGGCGCCTCGAATCGGGCGGCTTCTCGATCACCGCCGGCGCCCAGATCGTCAAGGAGATCGCGTTGCTGGCCGCGCCCTATCTATGGGACAGCGACAAGCAAGTGGATTGCGCCTACGACAAATACTTGTTCACCGAATACCAGAAGCTGTTCGAGAAGCGCGGCCTGGTGTTGACCCAATGGTCCGAAGTCGGCTGGGTCAATGTTTACGGCAAGAAGCCGATCACCCTGCCGGCCGACGTCAAGGGCTACAAGGTGCGCATGGCGCCGGCCAATTCGTCGAAGGTGTTCTGGCAAGCGCTGGGCGCCAACGGCGTGCCGCTGGGCGTGCCCGACGTCAATCCCAGCCTGCAGACCGGCCTGGTCGATGGCGGCGACTATCCCAACCTGACCTACGTCGCCACCGGCACCGGCAAGCTCGCGCCGTATCTGACCATCACCCAGCACCAGCATCAGGGCGGCATCGTGGTGTTCAACAAGAAGTGGTGGGACGGCCTGCCCAAGGCCACGCGCGACGAACTGGTCAAGGTATCGACGCCGCCGACCCAACTGCGCATCGAAGTACGCCGGGTGCAAGACGCCATGCTGAAGCTGCATGAGAAAGGTGGCGGCACGGTGATCCACCTGACGCCCGAGCAGCTTGACGCCTGGCGCAAGGCCACCGCGCCGGCCCAAGCGGCGTTGGTAAAGGAGATCGGCGGCGAGGCGCCGCGCCTGTGGCAGATCATTCTCAAGGCCAAGAAGGAATGCTCGGCTTAGCCGCTTAAGCTGCAGCATTCAAACATCGGAGGACGCGTGGAAACGGCTCGTACCGTTTTGCGCGTCCTTTTTCTTTGCATGGGCGCAGTGGCGACTTTCTTTTATGCCGCGCTTGCCTTGTTGCTGCTCGCCGATGTCGTCGGCCGCGAGTTGTTCGGCCAAGGCATCTTCGGTGCCCAGCGCGTGGCGGTGTTCTTCACCATCGTCGCCGGCAATTTCGGCTTGGCGTTGGCGGCGGCGGCGGGATCGCACATCCGCCCGCGCGTCGCCGACCATTGGATTCCGGCCCATTTTGGCCCAGTCATGGATCGCATCGCCGATGTGATAACCGCCTGCGTTTTGCTGGCAGTGGCGTATTTCGCGATCCAGTTGGTGCAGGAATCGCGCGACTTCGAAACCGTGTCGCCAACCATCGATTGGCAGATCTGGCCGGTGCAGGCGGTGATCCCGTTCGGTTACGGCATTGCTGCGCTGCATTACCTGATATTCGCAATCTACCCCGCCTTGCGGCCCCGCCAAGTGCAGGTCAGCGAATGAGCGTCCTGGCGCTGATCGGCTTGATCTTGCTGCTGTTGACGTTACGGCAGAACCTGATCGTCATCCTGTTCGCGGTCGGCGCTTACATCCATCTGGTGTTCGGCGAAGGTCATCTGGTTTACATCATGCAGGACATGTGGACCGGCGCCGACAAGGAGGTGCTGCTCTCCATTCCGCTGTTCATCCTGGCCGGCAATATCATGACGCGCGGCTCGATCGCCGAGCGGCTGATCCGCATCGTCGCCGCCTTCACCGCGCCGCTGCCCGGCGGCATGGCGGCCGCCACCATCCTGTCCTGCGCCGTGTTCGCGGCCATCTCCGGCTCATCGACCGTCACCCTGCTGGCGATCGGCGCCATCATGTATCCGGCCCTGACCAAAGCGGGTTATTCCAAGCGCTACGCCATGGGCGCGATCTGCGCCGGCGGCACTTTGGGCATCATCATCCCACCCTCGATTCCGATGATCCTGTACGGCATCTCGACCGAGGCCTCGATCACCGATCTGTTTATCGCCGGCATTGTGCCGGGACTGATCCTGACCGGGATGTTCACCATCCACTCGCTGATCGTGAACCGGCACCTGCCGCGCAACCATTGGCAAGCTCGGGAAATTCTGGCGGCGCTGAAGGCCGGCGGGCCGGCGGCGCTGCTGCCGGTGATTATCCTAGGCGGCATCTATTCCGGCCACTACACCGCGACCGAAGCGGCCGCCGTGGGCCTGGCCTATGCGCTGTTCGTCGAGATCGTGATCCATCGCGAGTTGAGCTTGCGCGACTTCTACACCGTGGCGTTGGAAACCACCAAGCTGCTGGGCTCGCTGTTCCCGATCCTGGCGATCGCGCTCAGCCTCAATTTGCTGTTGGCGCAGCAGCGCGTGCCGCAGGAGTTGGTGGAATGGATGACCACCGTCACCACCAGCAAGACTGCGTTCCTGGTCGGCGTCAACATCCTGCTGCTGGTCGTCGGCTGTTTCATGGACAGCAATTCGGCCATCCTGATCGTGGCGCCGCTGATCTGGCCGGTCGCCGAGGCTTTCGGCATCGACAAGGTCCATTTCGGCATCATCATGACCGTCAATCTGGAGATCGGCTTTCTGACGCCTCCGGTCGGGCTGAATCTGATCGTGGCAATGTCCGCATTCCGCGAGAATTTCACCTTCATCTGCCGTTCGGTGCTGCCGTTTATCGTCATGATGCTGGTGGCGTTGGCGCTGATCTCCTGGATCCCGGAAATCTCCCTGTCGCTGGTGCGCTAGAGCGGATCGGGATTGGGCGACAGCACAACAGCGCTTCCACCCCATCCTGTGAAGCCGCTCTATTCGCAAAGAGCGGCGCGAAAGCTGCATGCGAGCATGGACCAAGACGCGCGCTTGGCCGTAACATAGTGGCGAACCGCGATCGGATACCCCAATCATGCCTAGCGCCCGGCCCCGTCGTTTCAGCACCGTTGTTCTGGCCGCATTGCTGCTGGCGCCCTGCCTGGCCGGCGCGCAACCCAAGCCGCAACCCACGCCGCAACCCACTCCGGCCGCGCCGCCGGCGCCGACCGGTCCTTATGTGACGCAGTTTTTAGTGCCGGGGTCGCATTTCCATGGCGTGCATGGCTTGGCATTCGACCGCGACGATCAACTCTATGCCGGTTCGGTGGTCGGGCAATCGATCTACAAGATCGACATCTATTCCGGCGACGTCGAAGTCAACACGCCGCCGCCCAAGGGCATGGCCGACGATATCGCCTTCAGCGCCGACGGCGCGATGGCC
>JBBSNV010000306.1:0-3581 GCA_038260375.1 Reyranellales bacterium | reverse complement strand
CCGGCGAACGGGCGTTGGATGCCGCTGATGGTGTGATTCAAGGTCGATTTGCCGACGCCATTGGAGCCCAGCACTGCAACGATCTCGCTCTGGCCAACATCGAGATCGATGCCGCGCAGCACCTCGACCTCGCCATAGCCTGCATGAAGCGCCCGTATCTCAAGCATGCGATGCCCCCGCTGCTTGCAAGCGCTCGGCCGCGCCATGCCCAAGATAGGCTTCGATCACCACGGGATTGGCGGCAATCTGCGCCGGCGCACCTTCGGCGATCAGTTTGCCGTCGTTCAGCACATAGATGCGTTCGGCCAGGCTCATCACCGCCTGCATGACGTGTTCGGTCAGCAGCACAGTGACGCCGGAATTGCGAATGCCGCGAATCATGGCGACGATTTCGTCGATCTCGGTGGGATTGAGCCCAGCCATCACCTCGTCGAGCAACAGGAACCGGGGTTCGGTGGCCAGCGCGCGGGCCAGTTCCAGCCGCTTGCGCCCGGCCACGGTCAGGCCCGAGGCCGGCTGATCGAGCATCGCGCTCATGCCGAGTTGCGCCGCCACAAGTTCGGCCAGATCGAGCGCCTGCTTGCGGTTGCCGTGACGCAGATGCGCGCCGACGGCGATGTTCTGGCGCACCGTCAGCCCGGCAAAGGGCTGCACGATCTGGAAGGTGCGCACCAAACCCAGCGCGCAGATACGATCGGGCGATACGCCAGTGATAGCATGGCCGGCAAAATGAATGTTGCCGCGATCGGGCGCGAGGAATCCGGCGATCATCGAGAACAAAGTGGTCTTGCCGGCACCATTGGGGCCGATCAACGCCACGATCTCGCCTTCGTACGTCGTGACGCTGACCGTATCGACCGCGCGCAAGCCGCCGAAGGCTTTGCTCACGCCTTCCACCATCAACAGTGGATCGGTCATGGGCGTGTTCATAGTCTGCCGCGCAATCGACGCCAGCGCTGCTTGGCCATGCCGGCAAAGCCATTGGGCAGGAACAGCACCATGACGATCAGCATCACGCCGTACAGCACCAGGTTCAGGCCGATGGCGTCGCCCATCGCCTGCTTGGCGATCTCGCCCGCCGCTTGCAGCACCACCGCGCCCAGGATCGGGCCGAACACCGTGCCGATGCCGCCGATGATCGGCACCAGCAAGGTCTCGACCGAAATGCCCGAGCCATAGGCGACGTGCGGATCGACATAGAGAAAATATTGCGCGTAGAAAGCGCCAGCCAAGCCGGCCATGGCGCCGGACAGCACGATGGCCTGCAATTTGACGGCAAAGGCGTTGACGCCCAACGCCCGGGCCGCGTCTTCGTTTTCGCGCACCGCCATCAGCCTTGCGCCGAAGCGCGAATTCTCCAGCCAGCGCGTCAGGATCAAGCCGCCGATCACCAGCACCAACGCTACGTAATAGAAGCCGCGCTTGTCGGCGAATTGGAAATTCAATGCCGTCTGCTTGAGTGGGATCAGGCTGCCGACGCCGCCGCCAGTGAAGCTAAAAGAGTTGGCCAGGATGCGCAGCACTTCGGCGAAGGCCAACGTAACCAAGGCGAAATAAGAGCCGCGCAGCCCGTAACGGAAACTCAAGAAGCCGATGAAGGCGCCGACCAGCCCGCCGCCCAACCCCGCCAACACGAAGCACAGCCAAGGATTGAGGCCGAACTGCACCTGCAGCACGGCAGCGATATAGGCACCGGTGCCGAAGAAGGCGGCGTGGCCGAAGCTGAACTGCCCGCCATAACCGCCCAGCACGTTCCACGCCTGGCCCAGCAGTGCCAGGAACAGGATCATCACCACGAAGTTGAGCCAGAAGCCCGACGCGATCAGCCACGGCAGGATCGCAGCACCCACGGCGAACAACACGATCAGCCAGGCGGTACGGTCGAGTTTGACCATGGGTTTCATACCCGGTGGCCCAGCAAGCCGGTGGGACGGAACAGCAGCACGGCGATAAAGATAACGAAGATGCCGATCTGGCCCAGGCTCTCGCCCAGAAACAAGCCGCCGACGCTTTCGGTCACGCCGATGATCAGCCCGCCGATCAGCGCGCCGGCGAACGAGCCCATGCCGCCCAGCACCACCACCGTAAACGCGATCAACACGAACACCTGGCCCACGCCGGGCGCCACGTAGAAGCTGGGCAGCAGCAGGCAGGCCGCCGCACCGACGCAAGCGGTGCCGATGCCGAAGCTCATGGCGAAGATGTGGTTGACGTCGATGCCGACCAGCTTGGCGCCGTGCCGCTCCTTAGCCAGCGCGCGGATCGCCTTGCCCAGATCGGTGCGCGCCATCAACAGCCACAGCAGGGCAAATATCACCAGCGCGGCGATGAAGGCGATCACCTTGGGCACCGCGATGGCGGCCAGGCCGAGATTCCAGGTCGAAAAGGAATACGGCGTGTCGATGGTGCGGGTATCGGCGTGCCAGAAAAACAGCGCCAGATTGTCGAGCACGATGGCGATGCCCAAGGTCACCAGCAGCACGTTCTCATCCTTGCCGTGACTGGCCTGGCCGATCACGCCGCGCTGTAGGGCATAGCCCAGCACGAACAAGGCCGGCGGCACGATCAGCAAAGTCACGTAAGGGTCGAGCCCCAGCAGGGTGTTGAGGAAATACACGCCATACAGCGCGATCATCAACAGACTGCCATGGGCGAAGTTGATGATGTGCAGCACGCCATAGATCAAGGTCAGGCCCAACGCGACCAGCGCATAGACCGCGCCGGTGGCGAGCCCGTTGAGGATGGCGGGCAGCAGGATGCCGAGTTCGAGCATGGTGCAAAGACAGCGACGCCGGAGCGGTTGAAGCCCCGGCGTCGCTTGCCGATTTGGCTTACTTGCGCGCCGGCATCGGATAGACCGGCTTGGCGTTGGCGAACGCTGCCGGGAAGATCACCTTGATGTCCTTGCCGACGACCTGGGTGTTGACCGGCGCCGCGCCTTGGTTCTGGCCATCGACGAACTTTGTCGGACCATACGGCATCATGTGCTTGGACCAGGTGCTGTTGGCCAAAGCCGCGGTCAGCGCATCGCGCTTGGACGACTTGGCGGTTTCCAGCGCATCGGCCACCAGGCGGACGCATTCGTGGTTGAGGAACAGCTCGTAGGTGAAATAGAGCTTGGCGTCCTCGACCTTCTTGCGCAGCGCGATGGCTTCGGGCTTGCGCGGATCGACCCAGTGGTTGCAGTCGATGATGTATTGCGCGGCATCGTTGAACTCGTCGACGAAGCGGAAGTTCGACGCCGCCCCGCCCAGGATCGAGTAGATCGCCTTGGCCTGCACCTTTTCCTGTTGCAAGGTGCGCGCCAGCATTACGAACTCGTTGTAGTAGTTCGACGGGATGATCAGGTCGGGTTTGCGCGCCTTGATCTTCAGCACGATGTTGGAGAAATCGCGCGTCGGGTTGGGGTGGGAGATGGTCTCCAGTATCTCCAGGCCATGCTTCGGCAGCTTGTCGTTCAGGGCCTTGGCCATGCCACTGCCGAACGCCGATTCCTCGTGCACGATCATCACAGTCTTGGCCGGCGAACTGGCCGATGCGTTGAGCGCCGCCAGATTGGTAATCGCGGTATCGACGATCTT
>JBBSNV010000305.1:0-3594 GCA_038260375.1 Reyranellales bacterium | reverse complement strand
CGCCGGCATCATCCAGTTCTGCACCAAACCCGTCACCTACGACACCGCCAACCAGCTGGGCTCGTTGCTGAAATACATGATCTGGAAGACCGGCCCCGGCACTTCGCCGAT
Source organism: Reyranellales bacterium (assembly GCA_038260375.1). Classification (GTDB taxonomy): domain Bacteria; phylum Pseudomonadota; class Alphaproteobacteria; order Reyranellales; family JAQSWP01; genus JBBSNV01. Next base: position 3,483 of record JBBSNV010000305.1, on the reverse strand, counting down.
CGCAGAATCGGGCGGCTTCGCCTACACCAAACAGGGCCTCTCGGCGCCCGACATCCAATACCACTTCCTGCCGGTGATCGTGCTCGATCACGGCCGCACCCGCCTGAAGAAGAGCGGCTACACCTTGCATGCGTGTCTGCTGCGACCCGAAAGCAGAGGCCGCATCTTCCTGCGCAGCGCCAACCCCACGGACTACCCGGCGATCGATCCCAACTATCTGGCGACGCAGGGCGACATGGACGCACTGATTGCGGGCACCAGACTGGGCCGCGAAATCCTGGCGCAAAAGGCCTTCGACGAATATCGCGGCGAGGAGTTGATGCCAGGCGCCGCGGCGCAAAGCGATGCCGATATCGCAAAATGGATCCGCGCCAAAAGCGAGACCATCTATCACCCCGTGGGCACTTGCAAAATGGGCAGCGATCCGATGGCAGTGGTCGATGCGCAGCTCAAAGTGCACGGCATTGCCGGATTGCGCGTGGTCGATGCCTCGATCATGCCCACCCTGATCGGTGGCAACACCAACGCGCCCACCATCATGATCGCCGAGCGCGCCGCCGACATGATCAAGATGGTGGCCGGCAGCCAACGACAAGCGGCTTAGACCATGGCGCAAGCCGCCAATCCGGCGACCGGCGTGACGATGGGCCGGTTGCTGATCGTGCTGGGCATGGTGGCGATCGCCTTCGCCGTCTGGGCTTTCGTCTTCGGCGAATCGGTCAAGCCGCTCGGTCAGATGGCCGATGGCTTGCCGCTGTGGCAATTGATCGGCATTTGCTCCGGCGTGATCGGCTTGGCCGACGTTACGATCGGCGCTTTCATGGTCAAGCAAGCGCGCCGCGCCATGGACGCCACCGCATCCGGGCCGAAAAGCTGATCCTTACAGGCTGCGCTTCAGCATGAATTTCAGCAGTCTGTCCATGCGCGGCCCGTAAGGCGGCCGCAGCATGCCGCCGAGATTGCGCTTGGATTGGTAGAAAATGCCCTTGGCGTGGCTGAACGTGGCGAAGCCTTCCCAGCCGTGATAGGCGCCGATGCCGCTCGGCCCCACGCCGCCGAACGGCAAATCTTCCGCCGCCACGTGATACAGGGTGTCGTTGACCGTCACGCCGCCCGATACGGTACGCGCCATGATGCGATCCACTTGGTTGGCATCGTTGCTGAACAGATAAAGTGCTAACGGCCGGTCGTGGCGGTTGACGTAATCGATCGTCTCGTTGATGTCGTCATAAGCTTTGACCGGCAGCAGCGGCCCGAAGATCTCCTCGCGCATCACGCCCAACTGATCGCCCGGATTAAGCAGCAAAGTCGGTGCGATCTTGCGCTGGTTGCCCAGCGCCTCGCCGGTCGAATTCAATTCAACCACCGTCACGCCGGCGTCGCGCGCTTCATCGGTGAGACGTTGCAGGCGCTGAAAATGCCGGTCCGACACGATCGAGGTGTAATCGGGATTGGCGGCCAAAGTTGGATAGAGCTTGGCTGCGATCTTCTGCGCCTTGTCGACGAAATCCTGCTGCTTGGCGCGCGGCACGAACACGTAGTCGGGCGCAATGCAGGTCTGGCCGGCGTTGAGCAACTTGCCCGACATGATGCTCTGCACCGCTTGGTCGAGCGGATAATCCGGCGCGATAATCGCCGGCGACTTGCCGCCCAACTCCAAGGTCACCGGTGTCAGATTCCCCGCTGCCGCCTGCATCACGCGCCGGCCGATCGAGGTCGAGCCGGTGAACAGCAGGTGATCGAATTTCAACCGGCTAAACGCCTCGCCCAGTTCCGGCCCGCCGGTCACCACCACAATCTCGGTCGGATCGAAAGTCTCGGCGATCATATTTTGCAACAACGCCGAGGTGCGCGGCGTCAGCTCCGACGGCTTGAGCATCACGCGATTGCCGGCCGCTATCGCAGCCACCAGCGGCGACAGCGCCAAATAGACTGGATAGTTCCACGGCGAGATGATGCCGACCACGCCCAGCGGCTGGTAATGCACGCGGGCCTTGGCGAAGGTAAATTTGGTGCGGTCCATCGGCCGCTTCTGCGGCTTCATCCAGCGCTTTAGATGCTTGCGCGCATGGCGCACCGTGTCGAGCGAGGTCAGCACCTCGGCCAGCAGGGTCTCGTGCGTCGAGCGATTGCCGAAATCCTCGCTGATCGCTTTGGCGATATCGTCGCGAAACTTCACGATCATGCGCTGCAGCTTGTCCAGCGCCAGTACGCGCAGGCGATATTCCGGTGGCCCGGCGCGCAAAAACGCCTCGCGCTGGCGCGCCATAATGCGCAGCAAATCGGGTGCGGTTTGCCCAGTGTCAGGCATGGAAGCGGCAAGCGACATAGCGTTCCCCCAAAGGCTCGCCGCGGTCCTTGACCGGCTGACGAGCGCGCACCCATAGTAGCGCAAAACACGCCGAATCAAGGGGCGTTAGGGGTTGTGCCGGGGTCACTGGGAGGCAGGGAACATGTCGAACTACGTATGGGAAAAGAGCTATCCGCCGGGCGTGAAGTGGGAACTCGAAGTCCCGCGGCAAACTTTGCAGGAAGTTTTGGACGAAAGCGCGGCCAAGCAGGGCAGCCACGTCTTCCTCGATTTCCTCGATAAGAAGCTGACCTTCGACGAGGTCAAGAAGCTGTCGGATCGCGCCGCTAAGGGCTTCCAGCAGTTGGGCGTCAGGCCCGGCTCGCATGTCGGCCTGTACCTGCCCAACACGCCGCATTACGTGATCGCCTTCTTCGGCATCCTCAAGGCGGGCGGCGTGGTGGTTAATTACAGCCCGCTCGATGCCGAACGCGAGTTGGAACACAAGATCGAGGATAGCGAGACCGATTTTCTGGTCACGCTCGACGTTGCGGCGCTGTATCCGAAGATCGCGCCCAAGCTGAAATCCACCCGATTGAAGAAGCTGATCATCGGCAGCATTGCCGATTACCTGCCCTTCCCCAAGAACTTGCTCTATCCGATCGCCAAGAAGAAAGAGATTTCCAAATGGCCGCGCGATGCCGGCCATATGGGCTTCAAGGATCTGCTGGCCAACGACGGCAACTACCAACGCTATCCAATCGCGGGCGATTTGTTCGACGCGGTGGCGCTGCTGCAATATACCGGCGGCACCACCGGCCTGCCGAAAGCGGCGATGCTGACGCATGGCTGCGTGATGGCGGCAATGACCCAAGGCCAGGCTTGGACCAAGCCCTACACCACGCCGGGCAAGGAAAAAATCGTCTGCGTGCTGCCGCTGTTCCACATTTACGCGCTGTCGGGCATCATGTTGGGCGCGGTGCGCAACGGCAACGAGATCATTCTCTATCCGCGCCCCGATATCGACCTGATTATTAGGGATCTCGACAAGAAGAAACCGACCCTCCTGCCCGGCGTGCCGACGCTCTACACCGCGATCAGCAACCATCCCAAAGCCAAGGAACTCGCTCTCAAATCCTTGAAGATCTGCATGTCGGGTGGCGCGCCGTTGCCGGTCGAAGTGCAGCAGAAAT
>JBBSNV010000304.1:0-3594 GCA_038260375.1 Reyranellales bacterium | reverse complement strand
TCGAGATGCCCATCTTAGACATGACCTTGAGCAGACCCTTATCCAGCGCCTTGATATACGACGTGTAGGCCTTCTCGCGCGTGACGTTGGGCAGGGTTTGCGCCAGCTCTTCCAAGGTCTCGAACGCCAGATAGGGATTGATCGCTTCGGCGCCGAAGCCGGCCAGCAGGCACATGTGATGCACTTCGCGCGCTTCGCCGGTTTCGACCACCAGGCCGGCATCGGTGCGCAATCCGGCCTTGATCAGGTGATGATGCACCGCCGATACCGCCAGCAGAGCAGGGATGGCGATGAGGTCGCGATCCATGGCGCGGTCGGACAGGATCAGAATGTTACTGCCATCGGTCACCGCTTTATGCGCTTCGGTCGATAGCCGCTCCAGCGCCGCCGCCATGCCCTTGGCGCCTTGGCTGGCCGGATAGCAGATGTCTAGATTGACGGTGCGGAAGGCATTGCCGACCAGCGCGCCGATGTTGCGGATCTTGGCCAGCGCCTCGTTGGTCAGGATCGGTTGGCGCACTTCCAGCCGCCAATGCGTGCCGTCCTGGCCCAGGCCCAGCAGATTGGGGCGCGGGCCGATCATCGACACCAGCGACATGACCAACTCTTCGCGGATCGGATCGATCGGCGGGTTGGTAACCTGGGCAAAGCGCTGCTTGAAATAGTTGTAGAGCAGGCGCGGTTTGCGCGACAGCACGGCGATCGGCGTGTCGGTGCCCATCGAGCCGATCGGGTCGTCGCCGTCCTTGGCCATCGGCTCGAGGAAGAAATTCATGTCTTCCTGCGTGTAGCCAAACGCCTGCTGGCGATCGAGCAGCGATTCTTTCGGATTGAAGCTGGGCGATACCACTTCAGGCAACTCTTCCAAAACAAACTGCGTGCGCGCCAGCCATTCCTTGTAGGGTTTGGCCGAGGCCAGCTCCTGCTTGATTTCGGCATCGTCGACGATGCGGCCCTTGTCGAGATCGATTAGCAGCATCTTGCCCGGCTGGAGGCGCCATTTCTTGACGATGCGCTCGGGCGGGATTGGCAGCACGCCTTCTTCGGACGCCATCACCACCATGTCGTCGTCGGTGACGATGTAGCGCGCCGGGCGCAGGCCGTTGCGGTCGAGTGTGGCGCCGATGGTGCGGCCGTCGGTGAAGGCGATCGCCGCCGGGCCGTCCCACGGCTCCATTAAGGCGGCGTGGTATTCGTAAAAGGCTCGGCGCTCGTCATCCATCAGCGGATTGCCGGCCCAAGCCTCGGGGATCAGCAGCATCATGGCGTGCGGCAGCGAATAGCCGCCCATCACCAACAGTTCGAGCGCGTTGTCGAAGCAGGCGGTGTCGGATTGGCCCTCGGCGATCAGCGGCCAAAGCTTGGCCAAATCTTCGCCCAGCACCGGCGAGCTCATCGAGTGACGCCGCGCCGCCATCCAATTGACGTTGCCCTGCAGCGTGTTGATTTCGCCGTTGTGGCACACCATGCGATAAGGATGCGCCAGCCGCCACGACGGGAAAGTGTTGGTCGAGAAGCGCTGATGCACCATGGCCAGCGCCGAGACCATGCGCTCGTCCTTGAGGTCGCGATAATATTCGCCTACTTGCGTGGCCAGCAGCATGCCCTTGTAAACGACAGTGCGGCTCGACATCGACGGGATGTAAGTGTCGATGATGCCGGGCAGGCGGCTCTCGCCCGACATATTGCGCACGCCGATCTGGATCTGCTTGCGGATGATGAACAGCTTGCGCTCGAAATCGTCGTCGCTCTCGCAGCAACTGCCGCGCGCAATGAACACCTGGCGCACCAGCGGCTCCACCGAGCGCACGGTGTTGCCCAAGATGGCGCTGTTGACCGGCACATCGCGCCAGCCCAGCAGATCCTGGCCCTCGCGCTTCACGGTGCGCTCGACCAGCAGTTCGGCTGCTTCGCGCGCTTGGGGCACGCGTGGCAGGAACACCATGCCGACGCCGTAATGGCCCGGTTCGGGCAAGGTGATGCCCAACTCGGCGCAATCGGCGCGCAGCAACGCGTCGGGCATTTGCAGCAGGATACCGGCGCCGTCGCCGCATAACGGGTCGGCCCCGACCGCGCCGCGGTGATCGAGGTTCAACAATATCTGCAGACCCTGGCGCACGATGTCGTGGCTTTTGCGGTTCTTGATATTCACGACAAAGCCGATGCCGCAGGCATCGTGCTCGTTCTTCGGATCGTACAGTCCTTGTTTTTCCGGCAACGCCATGAACCCTCGAACAATCGCAGCGGCGCAATTTCCCACCGCCGCTCCGACGGTGCGAATTACGCTTCAACCATTTGCAAAAAGAAGGCCAAGCGGCTTCATCGCCGGCCGTCCCCGAACCCCGCCACCCCTGGCGCGGTCCGTCCCCTATATTCCTCTAGGCTTTATAGCGCGTTCGGCCGGCGAATGAAGCAGGAACTGATGCGCGGAATTGTCCGCTTTGGTGCCTAATTTTATGTCTATTCGGCCGCTTGGCCCGGCTTGGCGGCATCATGGGATGGCGTATGCGCGGGTGGCTGTCCCGCCTTATTCGTCGCCGCTGCGTGTTTGGCGCTGCGCGCATGCCGTTCGCGGCTGCCCGACAGCAACATGTAGGCGGTCGGTACCACGAACAAGGTCAGTACCGTGCCCAGCAGCAGGCCGCCCACGATCACCCAGCCGATCTGCTGGCGGCTCTCGGCGCCAGCGCCCTGCGCGATGGCCAGCGGGATCGAGCCCAGCACCATGGCGCCGGTGGTCATGAGAATGGGTCGCAACCGTAAGGCAGAGGCTTCGACCACCGCCTGCAATTTGCTGCGGCCTTGGTCGCGCAGCTGATTGGAGAATTCGACGATCAGGATGCCGTGCTTGGTGATCAGCCCAACCAGGGTGACCAGGCCGATCTGGCTATAGACGTTGATTGTGCCGCCCGTCAGCTTCAGCGCCAGCAGCGCGCCGGTCAGCGACATCGGCACCGTCAGCATGATGATCAGCGGGTCGATGAAGCTTTCGAACTGCGCCGCCAGCACCAGGTAGATGAAGATCATGGCCAGCAGCAGCAGCATCAGGAAGCCGCCGCTGGCGGTGCGGAACTCGCGGCTCTGGCCGCCCAAATCGTAGGTGATGCCCGCGGGCAGGTTGCGCACCTGGTCCTGCAGGAATTTCAGCGCGTCGCCCAGCGCATAGCCCGGCGCCAAGGTCGCCTTCAAGGTCGCCGAGCGCAGCTTGTTGAAATGGTTCAACTCGCGCGGCGCCACGCCTTCGTTGAACTTCACCAAATTGGACAGCGGGATCATCTGGCCCGAGGCGCTGCGCACGAAGATCGAGGTCAGCTTGTCGGGATTGGTGCGGTCGACATCGGCGATCTGCACGATCACGTCGTATTGCTTGCTGTTCTGCTTGAAGCGCGTGACCTGGCGCCCGCCCATCATGGTTTCCAGGGTGCGGCCGATCGTGTCGATCGAGATGCCCAGATCGGCCGCCTTGTCGCGATCCATCGCGATGTTGATGCGCGGCTTGTTGAGCTTCAGGTCGGTATCGGCGTTCTGGATGTTGGGGTTGGCGCGCAGCGCGTCGATCAGCTGATCCATCGCCTTTTGCAAATTATCGTAGCT
>JBBSNV010000303.1:0-3621 GCA_038260375.1 Reyranellales bacterium | reverse complement strand
TGCTTATTCTCTATCCTTGTTATTTGGCGCTGAGCGCCGATGCCATGATCGGCCCGGTGGCGATTGGTGCGGCGCTAGCCATCGCCGCCATCGTGTTCGCGATCGGCTTCTTCTGCTTCGCGCGCGGCTGGATGGGCGGCGGCGACGTCAAATTGATGACGGTCGGCGCGCTATGGGCCGGCCCGGCGCTGGTCCCGGAATTTCTTATCGTCACCTCGCTGATCGGCGGCATCCAGGCTTTGTTCAGCGTGCTGCGCTTGCGCGCGCTGCTTAGCCTGTGGTTCGCCACCACCTTCGCTTACGCCCCGGCGCTGGCTGCGGGCTCCGATACTGCACCGCTGCGACATCGCCGCCTGCCCTATGGCGTGGCGATCGCCGGCGGCGGGTTGTTCGTCGCGGCCCGCTTGGCCGGGTTAATCGCAGCGGCATAGGGGAGATTGCATCATGCGCCTGGGACGATTGGGTCTGTTCGCTGCGGCAGCGCTGCTTGCCATCGGCACCGCCGTGCTGGTGCAGAACTGGCTGGAATCCGAACGCGCGGCGATGAAGCCGCAAGCGGCCAAGCCCGCACCCAGCACCCGCGTGCTGGTGGCCAAAAACAACGTCGCCATCGGCCATTTCATCAATGCCGACAACGTCAAATGGATCGACTGGCCCAATGGCGGCATCCAGCCCAGCTACCTGGTCGAGGGCAAGCGCCAGGTAGCCGACATCGCGGGTTCGGTGGTGCGTTACGCGCTGTCGGCCGGCGAGCCGATCACCGACGGCAAGATCGTCTCGCCCGGCGATCGCGGCTTCTTGGCCGCCGTGCTGCAACCGGGCATGCGCGCGGTGTCGGTACCGATCAATCTGACCTCGGGCATTTCCGGCTTCGTATTCCCCGGCGACCGCGTCGATATCGTGCTGGTCCATGTTTACAAACAGGGCGGCGGCGAAGGCGAGCGCGACCGACGCGCCGGCGAGACCGTGCTGACCGACGTGCGCGTGCTGGCGGTCGACCAGAAGACCGACAGCAAAAACAACGAGCCGATCCTGGCGCGTTCGATCACCTTCGAGGTGAATTCCAAGCAGGCCGAAACTTTGGCGCTGGCGGCGGAGATGGGCAAGCTGTCGCTCAGCCTGCGCAGCCTGGCCAACAACCAGACACCCGACGGCGACAACCGCAGCACCAGCTCGGGAGATCCTGCCGGCGCCAATGGCGGTAAGGGAGCGATGCATACCACCTTCACCTTAGACAGCGACGCCTCGAGCCTGCTGGCCGGCGGCGGCAGGAACGGCGAACGCGTCACCCTTTTGCGCGGCGCCGCGGCCGCCGCCCCAGCCAACAAGGCACAGCAATGAGCCGCATCGTGAAAATCGCCAGCGGCATTGCCGGTGTGGCGTTCCTGGGCGGCGCGATCATCGCCGCCTCCGCCGACAGCGCGCCCAATTACAACACTGGGCCGATCTGGATTGCCGACGCGCCGATGTCGGCTTCTGCGCCAGCACCTGTGGCCCCGCCCGTGAGGCAACTGGCCTCGCTCGACGCCGGCTTCACACCCAGTCTGCCCGATGCAGGCAAGCCCGCCACGCCGCAAACGATCGCGCCGCAACAGGTGCAAACCGTGCCGATCGCGCCGCCAGCGGCCGTCACGCCGCCGATCACCCTGCCCGTGCCCAAAGCGCCGCCGGTGGTGATGGCGGCGCCGGTTGCCGCCGCACCGCCGCCAGTAACGCCCGCCACTTTCACCGGCACTTCCGGCAAGGATTTGAGCATCGAGATCAACCGCGGCGCGCTGGTCCGCCTGCAAGGGCCGGCCGACACCGTGTTCGTCGCCAATCCCGAGATTGCCGACATCCAAGTCAAGTCGCCGCGGCTGATCTACGTGTTCGGCAAGCGCGCCGGCGAGACCGTACTCTACGCCGTGGACGGCAACGACAATCTGCTGCTCAACACCCGCGTGGTGGTGACGCATAATCTGCAGGCGCTGCGCACCGCGATCGGCAGTGCCATACCGGGCGGCGGTGTGGCGATCAGCACCGCGGGCGACGCGCTGGTGCTGAATGGCAGCGTCAACTCCGCGGCCCAAGCCGAAGATCTGCGCCGGCTGGCTGCGCGTTTCGCGCCAGGCGACGGCGCGGTGGTCAACAATTTGCGCGTGGTGGCGCCCAATCAGGTCAATTTGCGGGTCCGCATCGCCGAAGTCTCGCGTGACACGCTCAAGCAGTTCGGCATTAACTGGGACAACGCCATCAAGCTGGGCGGCTTCGTGTTCGGCCTGGCACAAGGCGCGCCGGTGCTTGCCGCCGGCGGCGGCTTCAACGTCGGCAACAAGGGCACCAACAGCTTCGTGGGTTCGTTCCGCCGCGGCAATGTCGATCTCAACACCGTGATCGATGCGCTGGCCAACGAAAACCTGATCACCGTGCTGGCCGAGCCCAACCTCACCGCGATGTCGGGCGAGACGGCCAATTTCCTGGCCGGCGGCGAGTTCCCGATTCCCGTGCCGCAATCGGGCAACTCCAACGCCATCACCATCGAGTTCAAGAAATTCGGCGTCAGCCTCGCCTTCACGCCCACCGTGGTCGACGGCAATCGTATCAACCTGAAAGTGCGGCCCGAAGTCAGCCAACTTTCCACCGTGGGCTCGATCGTCGTCAACTCGATCTCGATCCCGGCGCTGACCACGCGTAACGCAGAGACCACGGTGGAGTTGGCCAGCGGCCAGAGCTTCGCCATCGCCGGGTTGCTGCAGCACAACTCGCAGCAGGACGCCAGCAAGACGCCGTTCCTGGGCGACATTCCTATCCTGGGCGCGCTGTTCAAGTCGGACCGCTACCAGCGCAACGAGACCGAACTGGTGATCGTGGTGACGCCCTATCTGGTCAAGCCGGTGTCGCCCAACGCCATTGCTACGCCGGTCGATGGGCTGACGCCGCCCACCGATGTGCAACGGATTCTCTACGGCACCAAGAACCAGCAGAAGCTACCCGAAGCCGGCAACGTGCCGCGCAACCGCGACGGCAACACGGTGATCGGCCCGGCCGGCTTCCAGCTCGATTGATCGGAACAATTTCATGACTGCGCGCCGCGTACCCGTCTACATCGCCCTCGCTCTGCTGCTGGCCGGCTGCGACCTGCAACCCGACGGCGCGCTGCGGCCCGACTGGACACCGATGCAGGCGCCCAAGACCAACCAGGTTTCGGTCGTGCATAACGACGTGGTGATTCCTTTCCCGCCCGGCAGCGGCCGGCTGGGCGCATCGGAAGTGGTGCAGCTCGACCGATTCCTGGCGCAGGGCAGCGCCGATCGCAGCCATGTCGCGGTGGTGATCGGTACTCCCACCGGACCTGCCGCGCTAGCTCAACTGCGCGGCCGGGAAATCCAGTCGCAACTGGCCCGCCGCGGCATCGCCTCGACTTTGATGTATGGCGAGAGCGACCGACTGGCGGTCAATACAGTGCTGGTGTCGATCGACCGCTATGTCGTAACGACGCCACGGTGCCCCGACTTCAGCAAATCCACCGAGAGCAACTACGCCAACACGCCGGACAGCAATTTCGGCTGCGCCAATGCGCAGAATCTGGGCGTGATGGTGGCCGATCCGGCCGATCTGACGCGCGGGCGCGATCTGGGCGCG
>JBBSNV010000302.1:0-3636 GCA_038260375.1 Reyranellales bacterium | reverse complement strand
CGTGCGCATGGCGTCGCGCCGCTCGGCCTCACCTTTGGCCAGCGGCACAGTCACGCGCAGCAAAATGCGCTTGGTGTGATCCATGGTCGTTTCGCGCAACTGCATCGGCATCATCTCGCCCAAGCCTTTGAAGCGGCCGACATCGACTTTGCCGTTGCCTTTGAAGACAGTCTTCATCAACTGTTCGCGGTGCTTGTCGTCGCGCGCATAGACGCTCTGGCTGCCTCGCGACAGGCGATAGAGCGGCGGTTGGGCCAGGAACAAATGGCCCTGCTCGATCAGCTTGGGCATCTCTTTGTAGAAGAAAGTCATCAATAGCGATGCGATATGCGCGCCATCGACATCGGCGTCGGTCATGATGATGACCCGCTCGTAGCGCAGCTTCTCTTCGCTGTAATGGGCGCCGGTGCCGCAGCCCAGCGCCAAAATCAGATCGGCCACTTCCTGGTTCTCGCGCAGCTTCTCGGCCGAGGCGCTGGCGACGTTGAGGATCTTGCCGCGCAAGGGCAGCACGGCCTGCGTGTTGCGATCGCGCGCCTGCTTGGCCGAGCCACCAGCCGAATCGCCCTCGACCAGGAAGATTTCCGTGCCCGTAGACGAGCTGCTGGTGCAATCGGTCAGCTTGCCCGGCAGGCGCAGCTTGCGCGTGGCGGTCTTGCGCTGTTGTTCTTTGTCCTGCTTGCGCCGCAGCCGATCTTCGACCCGCTCGATGATCGCTTCCAGCAGCGCATTGGCGCTCTCCTTGTCGCCGCTCAGCCAATGATCGAAATGATCGCCCACCGTGGTCTCGACCAGGCGCGTGGCGTCGGGTGAGGAGAGCTTTTCCTTGGTCTGTCCCTGGAACTGCGGCTCGCGCATGAACAGCGACAGCAATCCCGCCGATCCTTCCATCACATCGTCGGCGGTGATCTGTGCCGCGCGGCGATTGCCGACACGCTCGCCATAGCGCTTCAGGCTCTTGCTCAAGGCGGCACGGAAGCCTGCCTCATGCGTGCCGCCCTCCGGCGTCGGCACGGTGTTGCAATAAGTGCGCAAGAAACCTTCGCCGTCGGATGGCCACCACACCGCCCATTCCACCTTGCCGCCGTTTTCGGTCTCGGCGGTTTCGGCGAAGGGCGAGGGCGTGATGGTGGCGCGATCGCCGATCTCGCCCTTGAGATAGTCTTGCAAGCCGCCTTTGAACTTGAACGTATCTTCGGCTGGGATTTCGTCCTTGCGATTGAGCAAGGACGGCGCGCAATGCCATCTGATCTCGACGCCGCCAAACAGATAAGCCTTGGAGCGCGCCATGCGATACATCGTGGCGGGGGAGAAGTGAATCTTGTCGCCGAAAATCTGCGGGTCGGGATGGAACCGCACGGTGGTGCCGCGCCGGTTGCGCGCCGAACCCATATTCTTCAGCTTCGATTTGGCGGCGCCGCGGCTGTAGGTTTGTTCCCAAAGTTGGCGATCGCGCGCCACCTCGACGGTGAGCTGGTCCGATAGCGCGTTGACCACCGACACGCCCACGCCATGCAAGCCGCCCGAGGTCGAATAGGCCTTGCCGCCAAATTTGCCGCCCGAATGCAGGGTGGTCATGATCACTTCGAGTGCCGACTTGGTCTTGAACTTGGGATGCGGGTCGGTCGGAATGCCGCGGCCGTTGTCGGAGATCGCAACGACATCGCCCGGCTCGAGCCACACTTCGATCACGCTGGCATGGCCGGCCACGGCTTCGTCCATGGCGTTGTCCAGCACCTCGGCCACCAAATGATGCATGGCGCGCTCGTCGGTGCCGCCGATATACATGCCCGGCCGGCGCCGCACCGGCTCCAGCCCTTCCAAAACCTCGATATCGCGGGCGGTGTAAGCGCCACCTTTGGCCTTGCTGGCGTTGGCAAACAGATCGGCGTTCTTGGCCATCCTGGTCCTCAAAAGCGGGGCAAACTGGCTGTGCCGCCCCGGATATGGTAGGTGTTGGCTGTAAGTATCACAATAAGCAGGAAGAAGGGAGACCGAGATGGCCGATCCTCAGGTGCCGCGCGATCCCATCATCCGCACCGCCCCGGCGCCAGCCGACGTCAACGGCAATGGCGACATCTTCGGCGGTTGGGTGCTGTCGCAGATGGACATTGCCGGCGGCATTTCGGCTGCCCGGGTAGCCCAAGGCCGCGTCGCCACGGTGGCGATCACCGCCATGACCTTCCATCATCCGATCAAGGTCGGCGATCTGGTCAGTATCTATGGCAGCATCGGCCGTATCGGCAACAGCTCGATCACCATCAAGCTGGAGACCATCGTCCAGCGGCGCTTGAGCGATGCGCCGGTCAAGGTTACCGAAGGCACTTACGTCTATGTTGCGATCGACGAGCACGGCAGGCCGCGGCCGGTGCCCAAAGCGACCGTGGCGGTTTGAAGGCGATTTAACGGAACTTTTACTGCGCTGAAGCGCTGATCGATGGCACCGAAGCAGCCGGCGCGCTCAACTGCGAGGAATACATGGCTAGCAACGATCTTTTCGGCCGCGCCGCCAAAGCGGTGGCGCGGGTCACCGGCCGCCCAATTACTTTCGGCATTGCTTTCTTCATCATTTTGGCCTGGGCGGCGACGGGGCCGATCTTTAAGTATTCCGACACGTGGCAGCTCATCATCAACACCTCGACCACCATCGTTACCTTCTTGATGGTGTTCTTGATCCAGGCGACGCAGAACCGCGACACGGCGGCGATCCAGCTCAAGCTCGACGAGTTGATCCGCAACGCCCATGGCGCGCATAACGCGCTGCTCGACTTGGAGGAACTGAGCGAGAAGGAATTGGAGCAGATCAAGCAGCGCTATTGTCAGTTGGCGCATCTGGCGCGTGAAGCGGTGCGCGCCGGCAGGTTGGATATCGACAAACCCGCGATCAAGCTGTTCGAAGAAGAGTCCGAAGAGCTGTCCAAGCGCACCGCCGAAATCGAACAGATAATGAAAGAAAAGAAAGACAAGAAGGCGAAAGCCAAAGCAAAAGCCAAAGCAAAAGCCTAGGGTCGCTGGCTGCCATAAGCCCGCAGGAACACCTCGACCGCGGCATCGACTGCGTCGGCGGGCGAGGGATCGCCCGGGCCATCGACGATGCCGAACAGCCGGCGCAAATAATTGTCAGCCTTGATCATGCCGAAGAACTGGCTGGCCGCCAGCTTGGCGTGCGGCACGTCGATCCGGCCCTGCTGGGTCATGCGTTCCAAATAGCCGGCCAGTTCCGCGATGGTGCGCGCCGGGCCGGCGCGATAGAACGCTTCGCCCAATTCGGGGAAGCGTGCAGCCTCGGCTACCACCACGCGGTAGCCGGCCAGCTTCACCGGCTCCATGACCATGTCGCAAAAGCTTTTGCCGAGGCGGGTGAGTGTCTTGCGCACGTCGCCACTATCGGGGCCGGGCTCGAACATTGCCGCTGCCGTGCGGTTGCACTCTTCGGCGATCACCGCGCCGAACAGCGCCTGTTTGTTAGTGAAATGAGCATAGAGTGTGGCCTTGGACACGCCGGCGGTGCGGGCGACCAAGTCCATGCTGGTATCGCCATAGCCGGTGTCGAGGAAGGCTTCGCGGGCGGCGGCAATGATCTGTTGCGCCTTGGGCGAGCTGGCTTCAGAAAGGATTTCTAATGCGTCCATAAGG
>JBBSNV010000301.1:0-3642 GCA_038260375.1 Reyranellales bacterium | reverse complement strand
GCCGCGACGACCGCGTGCTGGCGCGGCTCAAGCGCATCGACGGCCACAGCTACGAAGCGCGGGTCGTGCGCTTCCTCGGCAACAAACCGGAGCGCGTGCTGGGCGTGTTCGAGGAAATGGGCTGGGGTGGCCGCGGCCGCATCGTGCCGACCGACAAGCGGGCGCGGCAGGAATATACCGTCGAGCCCGACGATCGTGGCCAGGCGGTGGCGGGCGATCTGGTCTGGGTGGAACCGCTTGGCGCCCCTGGCGGCGCACGTGGCGGTGCGCGTGGTAAGGGCGCCCGAGCACGAGTGCTGGAGCGGCTGGGCTCGATGCGCGATCCCAAGACAGTCAGCCTGATCGCTATTGCCGCCAAGGATATTCCGTTCGAGTTTCCGCCCGATGCGCTGCGCCAGGCCGAAGCCAGCACGGTAGCGCCGATGGGCCAGCGCGAAGATCTGCGCCAAGTGCCGCTGATCACCATCGACGGCGAGGACGCGCGCGATTTCGACGACGCGGTGTTCGCCGAACCGGACGGCGATGCCAACAACAAGGGCGGTTGGCGCCTGTTGGTGGCGATCGCCGATGTGTCCTGGTATGTGCGGCCCGACGATGCATTGGATCGTTCGGCGCAGCGGCGTGGCAACTCGGTCTATTTCCCCGACCGCGTGGTGCCGATGCTGCCTGAGCAATTGTCCAACGGCTGGTGCTCGTTGCGCCCACATGAGGATCGCCCGGTGCTGGCGGTGCGCATGCGGATCGATGCCGAGGGCAAGCTGCTAAGCCATCGCTTCAGCCGCGCCATGATGCGCTCGGCGGCGCGACTGACTTACACGCGCGTGCAAGCCGCGCATGACGGCGCGCCCGACGAAGAAGTGGCGCCGCTGATCGACGGCGTGATCAAGCCGCTTTACGGCGCCTATCGCGCGCTGGCCGAGGGCCGCGCCAATCGCGGCGTCATCGATCTCGATCTGCCCGAGCGCAAGATCTTACTCGACGACAAGGGCCGCATCGTCGATATCGCCACTCGCGAGCGGCTGGACAGCCACAAGCTAATCGAAGAATTCATGATCTGCGCCAACGTGGCGGCGGCCGAGGCGTTGGAGAGCCGGCGCATGGTCTGCATGTATCGGGTGCACGAGCCGCCCGATCCGGTGAAGGTCGAGGCGCTGACGCAGTTCCTGCAGAGCTTGGACATTCCGTTCGGCAGCAGCGGTCGCGTGCGGCCCGCCGATTTCAACCGTGTCCTGCAGCGCACCGTGGACAGCCCCTATGCGCGCATGATCAACGAGATGATTTTGCGCAGCCAGTCCCAGGCCATCTACAGCCCCGCCAATGCCGGGCATTTCGGCCTGGCGCTGCAGCGTTATGCGCATTTCACCTCGCCGATTCGCCGCTATGCCGATCTGCTCGTGCATCGCGGTCTGATCGCCGCCTTCGGCCTGGGCGAGGGCGGCTTGCCGTCGGGCGCGGAAAAAGATTTTCCCGAGCTGGGCGACACCATCTCCAACGCCGAGCGCCGCGCGGTGGCGGCCGAACGCGACGCAAACGATCGTTACATCGCGCTGTTCCTGGCCGATCGGGTGGGCGCCAGCTTCACTGGCCGGGTCAACGGCGTGACGCGCTTCGGCCTGTTCGTCACCCTGGACGAAACCGGCGCCGACGGTTTGATCCCGATCCGTAGCCTGGGCAGCGAATATTTCGAGCATGACGAGACCATGCATTGCCTGGTCGGCCGCTCGACCGGCACGCGGCTTTATCTCGGCGACCGCGTGACGGTGAAATTGACCGAGGCCGAGGTGATCACCGGCGGCTTGCTGTTGGAGCTTGACAAGGTGATCGAAAGCGCTTGGCCATCCGGTGGGCCGACGGGTGGGCCATCCGGTGGGCGGGCAAATCGCCAACCTCCGCAGCGGACCAATCGTCGCGGCCGGCCGGCCAACATCAAGCATTCGGGCAAATCGGGCCAGAACAAGCGCGCCAAGAAGCGCGGTCGCTGATCCTGCGACAACCTGCGCAGGGGCCACCTATCGTCGTTGTGCCGGTTGCGCGGTATTTATACGCCATGGACGCACGGGAAAAAGCCATTGTGGCGCTCGCTGACAAGCTGGTGTTCGGCGGCACGCGCTCGTGGTGGTCGGCACTCAAACGCGGCTGGCGCGGTCGCTGCCCCAACTGTGGCGCGCGCAGCTTATTCAATTCGTATGTGAAAATGGCGCCGGCCTGCAAAGCCTGCGGATTGGATTTCGAGCCTTACCGCGCGGACGACGCGCCGGCCTATTTCACCATCCTGTTGGTCGGCCATATTGTCGTACCCTCGATGTTGATTGGCGAGCAGATGTGGACGCCGCCGCTTTGGGTGTTGGTGGCGGTGTGGCCGCCTTTGACTTTGCTGCTGTCTTTGTTGTTTTTGCCGCGCATCAAAGGGGCAGTAATCGCCTTTCAATGGGCCATGAATATGCGGCCAGCCGACGCCGATCCGGCGTAACCGATTTTGACAGCATTTGTTGCTGCATGTGCTAAATTCGGGGCAGTTCCGTCGTTAGGGGCAATTGTTTTGCAAACCTTTTTTGGCGGTAGGCTGCACCTGCCGGGTCGCGCGACCAGCGTGGCCGTCGTGGTTTCCCTGGCGCTGCTGGGATGCGCGTCCGATCAAGCCAGCAACCGTTCGCCCGAAACGCCGACCGTGGAACGCGTGGTATCCGCGGGCTACGGCGTGATCGTCAGCCGCTTCGTCGATCCGATCGAGAACAAGACCGTGTCGTTGTTCGCCTTGCGCGGCTTGCGCAGCCTCGACAAGCAATTCACCGTCGAAGAAACGGCGGACGCCAAGCTGGTCATCAGTGCCGGCGACAAGCAATTGGGTGTGTGGCAAGAACCCGCGCCTAACGACGCGCGCGGCTGGACCCGCCTGACGGCACAGGCGGTGCAAACGTCCTACGACGGGTCGCCGATCCTGCACGCGTTTACGCAAGACCAGGTGGTCAAGGCCGCGATCGAAGGTGCGCTGCAACCGCTCGACAAGCATTCGCGTTACGCCGATCCGTCGCGCGCTTTGGACGCGCGGTTCAACCGCGAAGGCGCGGGCGGCATCGGCATTGCCATCCGCACTGTCGACGGCGCGGTGGTGATCGCTACCGTATTCCCCGACATGCCGGCATCGAAGGCCGGATTCAAGCAGAACGACCGTATCGTCGCGATCGAGGGCGAATCGGTGGTCGGTTGGGACGAGCATCGTGTGGTGTCGCAATTGCGCGGCGACATCGACACCAAGGTCAAACTGACCGTCGAGCGGCCATCCGAAGGCCGTCAACTAACGGCGACCATCACCCGCGCCTTGATCATTCCGCCCACCGTGGTCTACGCGCGTGTGGACGACGTGGCGGTGATCAAACTGCAGGGCTTCAACCAGGCCTCGACCTTGCGGCTGCAAGGCGCAATCGAACGGGCGCAAAAAGAAATCGGTCCCGGCATGGCTGGCATCGTGCTCGATATGCGCGGCAATCCCGGCGGCCTGCTCGACCAGGCGATCTCGATCTCCAGCCTGTTCCTCGAGGACGGCTTGATCGCCTCGACCAAGGGCCGCCATCCCGACAGCTCCCATATCTATCGCACCGGCGGCGCCGTTTTGGCGCCCAAGGTGCCGATGGTCATCCTGAT
>JBBSNV010000300.1:0-3657 GCA_038260375.1 Reyranellales bacterium | reverse complement strand
GCTCGCTCGACGACACCATCGGCATGGTCCACATCAAGGACGTGCTGCCGTATTGGAACAGCGGCAAGCGCTTCAATCTCAGCGACGTGGTGCGA
Source organism: Reyranellales bacterium (assembly GCA_038260375.1). Lineage (GTDB taxonomy): Bacteria > Pseudomonadota > Alphaproteobacteria > Reyranellales > JAQSWP01 > JBBSNV01. Next base: position 3,562 of record JBBSNV010000300.1, on the reverse strand, counting down.
CGTGTGCTGTTCGTGGCGCCGACCATGAAGGTGCTCGACATGCTGCTCGAAATGCGCCGCACGCATATCCACATGGCGTTGGTGGTCGACGAGTTCGGTGGCATCGACGGCCTGCTGACCATCGAAGATCTGGTCGAGGAAATCGTCGGCGAGATCGACGACGAACACGACACCCAGGAGACCGCGGCGATCAAAGTTCTGCGCGACGGCACCATCGAAGCGCGCGCCCGCACCTCGATCGAGGAATTCGAGCGCCAGTTCGGCAACGTGTTCGTCGAGGACGAGCGCGACTATATCGATACTCTGGGCGGGCTAGTGTTTTCGCTGGCGGGACGCATTCCCGAGCGCGGCGAATTGATTCGCCATCCCTCGGGCGTCGAATTCGAAGTGGTCGATGTCGATCCGCGCCGCATCCGCCGCCTGCGCATCCGCAACCTGCCGCCGCAGCCCAGCGAGCCGCGCGGCAAATAGCCTAACGGCGCCAATTGCGCCGGACCCTAAAATTCAGCATAAGCGCCACGATGATCGCAGCGACCGATCGCTTTCTCACGCGGGCCCAGATCTGGTTCGGCCGCCTGTCGCCGTGGTGCGCGCGGGCCGTGGCGCTGTTGCTGGGTTGCATCGCCACCCTGGCCCTGCCGCCGCTCAATGTCGTGCCGGCTTTGGCGATCGCGCTGCCGGGCTTGTTCTGGCTGGTCGATGCCGCATTGCGCCGCCGCGATGCATTCTGGCTCGGCGGATGCTTCGGCCTGGGTCACTTTTCGACCGGACTTTATTGGATCGTTTACGCCTATCTGGTGCCGCCGGCGCAATTCGCGGCGCTGGGCGTGCCCTCGGTGATCGGCTTGGCGGCGCTGTTGGCGATTTTCGTCGGCCTGAGCATGGCGCTGTATCTATGGTTGGCGCAGCGTCTGGGCTTGCAGCACCGCCGTGCCTGGCGCCGCGTGCTGCTGTTTGCGGTTTGCTTCGTGCTGTTCGAATGGCTGCGCGGTCATGTCTTGACCGGCTTTCCCTGGAACCAGATGGCCCATGTCTGGTCGTTCTCCGACACCTTCTCGCAAAGCGCGGCGGTATGGGGCGCTTATGGGCTGAGCCTGGTCACATTGTTGGCTTTCACTTTGCCGGCGGCCGGGTGGCGCGGCATCGGCGGCAGCGTGGCGATTCTGTTGGTCATGGCCGGTGGCGGCGCCTTGCGCCTGATGGGCGACGACGGCGCCAAACAGCCAGGCGTCTATTTGCGCGTGGTGCAGCCCAACGTGCCGCAAGCCGACAAATGGCTGAGCCGCAACGTGGCGCCGCAATTCGACGATTTGCTGCGGCTGTCGACTGCGCCGTCGGATCGGCCGATCACCGTGCTGATCTGGCCCGAATCGGCCACCCCGTTTGCCTTGGCGCGCAGCCCCGATTTTCTCGCCGCCATCGGCCGCATCGCGCCCAAGGGCGGCTACGTGCTGACCGGGGCGCCGCGCGTTACCCAGGACGCGCAGGGCAAGCGACGCGACTACAACTCGCTGCACGCGATCGACGATCAGGGCCACGTGGTGGCCGATTACGACAAGTTTCACCTAGTGCCGTTCGGCGAATATCTGCCGCTGCGCGATCTGCTGCCGCTGGAAAAGACCATCGGCCGCGGCTCGTTCGAATCGGGCCCCGGCCCGCGCAGCATTGCGCTGCCCAACCTGCCGGCTTTCTCGGCCCTAATCTGCTACGAAATCATTTTTCCCGGCGCGGTGGTGGACGAGAGCCAGCGCCCGGCCTGGATCGTCAACATCACCAACGACGCCTGGTTCGGCTATTCCAGCGGCCCGTACCAGCATTTGGCCAGCGCGCGATTGCGGGCGATCGAAGAAGGACTACCGCTGGTACGCTCGGCCAATACCGGAATCTCCGCCGTGATCGACGCATACGGCCATGTCCGCGCACAGTTGGGTTTGGAGAAACGCGGCGTGATCGACGAGGCGCTTCCCGCCGCGCTATCGCCCACTCCTTATTCACAATTCGGCGACTGGATTGTATTTGCACTGGTAATGACAAGCATTTGCATAGCGTTGGCCCGTTTTCCGCGCAAATAATCCGGCCAGAAAAAGCGTGATTGTTCGAAATTTGATGGAACAATTACCGCAAATTGCATACACTAATATGCAGTAATTCATACTTTAGTATGATGCGTGTCAGGGGCCGGACGCAGAATGGGTTTGGCCACCCCAACAACGAAGGACAGGGCTTAGGGATCACATGGGAAAGCCGCATCCGGTCGACGTGCATGTCGGCAGCAGAGTTCGCCAACGCCGCACCTTATTGGGTATGAGCCAGGAAAAATTGGGCGATGCCGTCAGCTTGACCTTCCAGCAGATTCAAAAATACGAGCGTGGCGCCAACCGCATCGGCTGCAGCCGTCTTTACGAATTCAGCAAAGTGCTTGATGTGCCGATTTCCTATTTCTTCGAAGACATGCCGGTCAATGTGCTGGTCGGGCGCGGCGGACGCGGCAAAGGCCGCGGCATGGCCGAAAGCGGAGCCGAATACCAGGACGAGAAGGACCCGCTGGCCAAGCGCGAAACGCTCGAGTTGGTGCGCGCCTATTACAAGATCGTCGATGGCAAGGTGCGCAAACGCATCTTCGAAATGGTTAAAGCCGTGGGTGCCGCCGCGGCTGCCGGCTCGGGCAAAAAAGCCAAAAGCTAAGCCAGCTTTCAAATAGCGGTAATTGAAATCGGCCGGGATTCCCGGCCGATTTTGCGTTAAGCGGCCGGCCTTGAGCGGTGCGACGAACTGCGACCGGCCGGGCCTTGATTTTCCGTCGCCATCCTGCAATGAAAGCCCCGCCTGCATCCGACGCGCGGACGGGCCGTGGACGAATTTGGACGTCTTGCGACCACGCTAAAAAACGCTAAGCGGATTGGCGGTGCCGTCGATCCCTTGGTCCAGCGATCGAGTGGAGAGAAGAATGGCAGCGCTCAAAGATTATCTGTTCACCAGCGAATCGGTTTCCGAAGGCCACCCCGACAAGGTGTGCGACCGCATCTCCGACGAGATCGTCGATGCCTTTCTGGCGGCGGACCCGTATTCGCGCCTGGGCTGCGAGACCCTGACCACCACCAACCGCATCGTCATCGCCGGCGAAGTGCGCGGGCCCAAAAGCCTGGTCGAAAAGAGCGGCAAGGTGAGGGCCGACAAGATCGAAGCCATCGCGCGCAAGGCGGTCAAGGACATCGGCTACGAGCAGAAGGGATTCCACTGGAAGAAGGCCAAGGTCAACGTCTATCTCCATGGCCAGTCGGCCGACATCGCCCAGGGCGTCGATGCCAAGGGCAACAAGGACGAAGGTGCCGGCGACCAGGGCATCATGTTCGGCTATGCCTGCAACGAGACGCCGGAGCTGATGCCCGCACCGCTGCAGTATGCGCACAACATCCTGCGCGCGATGTCGATCGCACGCCGCTCCGGCAAAGAGAAGATGCTGGCGCCCGACGCCAAGAGCCAAGTCACCTTGCGCTACGTCAACGGCAAGCCGGTCGGCGCCACCGCCGTGGTGGTCTCGACCCAGCACAACGAAAAAGTC
>JBBSNV010000299.1:0-3669 GCA_038260375.1 Reyranellales bacterium | reverse complement strand
GGGTTGGTGTGGCTGTTGCGGATGTCGTCGCTGGCATCCCAGCCCGCGGCGTGACGGATGCCGCGGAACCGGCCATTGCCGGCTGCGATTTGGGCCGCCAACACGTCGCGGGCCCCAGCACCACGCAGCAGATCGGCATGGCTGATAATGGCGGCGCAGGCTTGGGTTTTGCCATAGGCGCCGCTCGCCGCCATGGCGGCGACGCCGTTGGCGAATTCTGTTTCGCCGATCGGCTTCATTTCGGCGAGCCCGTCCGAGCGGTAGAACGCCATGCAGTCGACGAACACCGTGGCGATGACGTTGTGGCCGCTGCCGGTATCAACCAACAACTCGTCGAGCAGATAGCGATGGTTGGCGCGGTCCCACAAATGATGATGCGGATCGACGATCGGTAGCGCTGGCTCGATGATCTGCTCATGCGCCTGCTTGGCCAGCCACTCATCGACCGGCATCACGACATTGCCCAGCGGTACCGTCGTTTTGGCGTTGGTCATGAGCTTCTCCCCTTTTTCTTCGTTGCCTTGGCCTTGAGATCGAGATCGATCCACACCGGCGCATGATCGCTGGTCTTCTCCCAGCCGCGCACGTCGCGATCGACTTGGGCTTTGCGCAGCCGCTTGGCCAGGGCAGGGCTCAGCATGAAATGGTCGATGCGGAGGCCGGCGTTGCGAGCATAGGCGTTGCGGAAATAATCCCAGAACGTGTAGATGCGCTCGTCGGGGTGCAGCTTGCGCAACGCATCGATCCAGCCCTGCGCCGCCAGCTTGTGGAACGCAGCGCGGGTTTCGGGCCGGAACAACGCGTCGTCCAGCCAGCGCTCGGGCTTGTAAACATCAAGCTCGGTCGGCATGACGTTGAAGTCGCCAACCAGCACCACCGGCGCCTTCAGCTTTATCAACTTGGCGGCGTATTTCTGCAGCCGCGCGAACCACGCCAGCTTGTAATCGAATTTCGGGCCCGGCGCGGGATTGCCGTTGGGCAGATAGAGGCAGCCGATCAGCACGCCGTCGATCGCGGCTTCGATATAGCGGCTGTGGTTGTCGTCGGGATCGCCGGGTAGGCCGCGCCGCGTTTCCTCCGGCTTTGCACCGCGTTGCAGGATGGCGACGCCGTTCCAGCTTTTCTGTCCATGCCAGATCGCGCCGTAGCCGGCGTCTTCCAGCGCGGTTTCGGGAAACTTCTCGTCTGGTGCCTTCAATTCTTGCAGGCACACCACATCGGGCTTGGCCTGCTTAAGCCAGCGCAGCAGGACGGGCAGGTGGCCATTGACGCCGTTGACGTTGTAGGTGGCGAGCTTCATAGCGCTTTGGTTTCGCCCCAGTTCGCGCTCGCTGGCCGTTGGCGCCGCATCAGCAATTGTGCCGTGCCGCTCGAGGTGACGGCTCCGGTCTGGTTGACTATTTCGATGCTCCACTCGACGAAGCCATGCTCGGGGTTCTTCACGTCGCGGGTTTGCAGCACTTCGATGCCAGCCTTGATGGTGTCGCCCGGCTTGACTGGCGCCGTGAACTTCCAGGTCACGCCCAGCAGCGCCACCACCGTGCCGTCGATCAGATCGAGCCGCGACGCCAGGCCGAACGCCATGCCGATGCCCATCGGGCCATGGGCGATACGGGTGCCGAATGGCGTGCTGGCGGCGAACCCCTCGTCGGTATGCACTGGGTTGTAGTCGCCGGTCAGTCCGGCGAAAATCATCACGTCGCTTTCGGTGACGGTGCGGCCCGGCGTTTCGAAACGCTGGCCGACCGCGAATTCGCCGAATGTCTTGCCCATTACTTCTTTTCCTCGATTTCGTCGCGCAGGTCTTTGCGCCGGATCTTTCCCGTGATCGTCATGGGCAATGTAGCGCGGAACTCGATCTGGCGCGGATATTCATGCGCCGACAGCCGGGCTTTGACGAATTCCTGCACTTCGGCATGCAGCGCGGCATCGGTGGTCACGCCTTCGCGCGGCACGATGAAGGCCTTGACCACTTCGCCGCGCACTTTGTCGGGTACGCCGATCACTGCCACCATGGCGACGGCCGGGTGGTGCATCAGGCAATCCTCGATCTCGGTCGGGCCGATGCGATAGCCGCCGGAGATGATCACGTCGTCGTCGCGGCCGTGGAACCAGAAGTAACCATCGGCATCGCGATGGCCGACATCGCCGGTCAGTAGCCAGTCGCCGCGAAATTTATCCTTGGTCGCTTCGGGCTTGTTCCAATAGCGCAGGAAGAACACCGGGTCGGGCGTTTTGACGGCGAGGGAGCCGGTGGTGCCGGGCGGCACGGGCTGGCCATCCTCGTCGATCACCTCGACGATGTGGCCCGGGATGGCGCGGCCCATCGAACCCGGCTTCAACCCCATGATGACCGAGCAATTGCCCACCGTCAGGTTGGCTTCGGTCTGGCCGTAGAACTCGTTCATGGTCAGGCCGAAGGTTTCGCGGCCCCAATCGAGCATCTCTTCGCCCAGCCGCTCGCCTCCACTGGCAATACTGCGCATCGCATAATCGAACTTAGCTTTGGGGTTCGGCACCTGGCGCATCATCTTCAGCGCCGTGGGCGGCATGAAGGCGTTGCGTATCTTGTGCCGCGCCAGCAACGCATAGGCTTCCTCGGGATCGAACTTGGCCAGCCGCTTGGCCACCACCGGCACGCCGTGGAACAGCGATGGCAGCAGCACATCCATCAACCCACCGGCCCACGCCCAATCGGCTGGCGTCCACATTCGATCGCCAGGTTGGGGAAAGAAATCATGCGGAAGTTCGACCCCCGGCATGTGGCCCAGCAGCACGCGATGGGCATAGAGCACGCCCTTGGGATTTCCCGTGGTACCTGAGGTGTAAACGATGATCGCGGGGTCTTCGGCTTCGGTATCGACGCGCGCGTGGTGCGGCGAGGCGGCATCGAGCACGGCGTTCCAGTCCAGCACGTGGTCCGCGATGCGGTCTTCGATCCCGATCAACACCGGCTGTGCGGTGAGGCGGTCGGCAATGCCCAGCAGCTTCTCGATGCCCACTGTGTTGGAGACCACCGCCTTGGCGCCGCTGTCGTTGAGCCGATATTCGATGGCGTCGGGCCCGAACAGGGTGAACATCGGCAAGGCCACCGCGCCGATGCGATAGGCAGCGAGATGCGCGATCAGCGCTTCAGGGCATTGCGGCAGCAGGATCGCCAACCGGTCGCCGCGCGCCATGCCGTGCGCCAGCAGCGCGTTGGCCAGACGCTGCGAGCGCTCCTGCAGATGCTCGAAGCTCAGTTGCTGGGTTTTGCCGTCGCCGGTTTCGAACAGCAGCGCGGTCTTGTTGCCACCGACATGCCGGTCGCACACCGCCTCGGCGATGTTGAAGCGCTCGGGGATCTGCCAGCGGAAATTGGCGCGGAGTTGTTCGTAGCTCTGCTGGGAGAGAGTCATTCAAACCATCCTCACGCGACTATGGACAACGAACTCATTTCGCCATCAGTCGTTGATCGAAAAATGCCTTGGTCGCGGCTTCGGCCAAAGTTGCTGCGGCTTCGTCGCGGCCTAGCAGATGGCCGAGATAGCGGTGCAACGGCGGCATGGCGTCGGGGGCGATGCCGCCGGCGAAACGGTTGCCCATGACCAGGTCGGCACCGTCGCGAAGGCGCTCGATGAAGGGATCGAGGTCCTCGAAGTCGTAGCTGTCGTCGGCGTCGGCCATGAT
>JBBSNV010000298.1:0-3692 GCA_038260375.1 Reyranellales bacterium | reverse complement strand
TGGCCTGCTTGCCTTCGCCGATGATACGGCCGCAATCGTTGATCAGCCCGTTGACCTTCCACACCGTGGCGCCCTGCAGCTCGATTTCCGACACGTTGATCTCGGGCGTGTCGTCGGGGCACAGCACGGTGGCGCGCAAGCCGCCCGCCGCGCAGTAAGCCGCCATCGCCGCGCCCGCATTGCCGTTGGTGGGAATAGCCAGATGCTTGATGCCAAGCTCTTTTGCCATCGCCACCGCCAAGGCCAAGCCCCGCGCCTTGAACGAGCCGGTCGGCAGGCGTCCTTCGTCCTTGATCAGCACCTCACCGCCCTTGGGCGCCAAATGACGCAACGCCATCAACGGGGTGTCGACCTCGCCCAGCGGCACGACGTTTTCGCTTTTGCGCACCGGCAGGAATTCGCGCCATTTCCAGAAGCCACCGGAGCGACGCGCCATCTCCTCCTTGCTCACGGCCTTGGCCAGCGCCGCCAAATCGTAGCGCACCAGCAACGGCCGGCCCGCTTTTGACAGGCCGTGAATGACGTCGGCGTCGTAGCGCTCGCCGCTCAGCGAACATTCCAGATGGGACACGAAGCTTGGGTATTGGCGCATGGCGTTTCCGTTATTTTGTTCTGTTGCGGCGATGGTACGTCAGCGCCAACACGATGCAATGGCGCAAGGCTTTGTCCGGCACCTTATCGTCGAGCGCGAATTCGATGCTGCGGTTGCCGACATAGCTCATGTCATCGGGGTAGAGCCGACGAAAGGTCTCGACCAGGTTGGTCTGGCAATGGAAATAGAGCGCATATTTGGGCGCATCTTTGACCTGATCGATGCGAATGGTGGTGCCGCTCTTGCTTTGCGCCGGCAAATAGCTGGGCTGACGCCACTTCAAAGTTTCGTCCAATTTACCGACGCCATCGGCCTTGGCAGCGACGGACAAAATCATTTTGCGCAGCGCCAGCAGTCGGCGGCGCAACCTAGACGGATAAGCGGCGAAGGTCGCGGCAACATCTTTGTCGGAAAATCGGTTGTTGCCAGCCGCTGCGGTCGGTTTCATCAGGTCATTCATTCGATATCGAACATCGTCGCAATGTTCAGATCCGCACTATACGAACGGTTAGGCACGCGCGCCATAACTGCCCGCGCCGTTTATGGTAGAATCGGCCCCCGATGACACGCTGCAGCGCGACTTGCGGGGCCAGCCATGACACCTCACACCGCCACGGAGCGCCTCTGAAATGTCCGAGGTCACAGTACCATCGGGCTTGGGCGGATCGATCTTCCGCAACGGCGCGCTGCGAGGCCCTACCTACGATTCGCTGCTGATATTCGGGACGACATTGATCGCGCTCAGCGCCGGACTGGCGGTGCTGGGCGATCCTGGCTTATTCTATCCGGTGTTGCTGTTCGATCTGTGGTTCTTCGGCTACCACCACGTAATCGCCACCTATACGCGGCTGTGCTTCGACCGCCAAAGCGCGCGGCAATATCGCTTCTTCCTTATCGTGCTGCCGGTGCTGGTCTGCGGCGCCACCGCGGCGCTGGCTTTTGGATTGGGCATCTGGTCGATCGTCACGCTCTATCTCTATTGGCAGTGGTTCCACTACACGCGCCAGAGCTGGGGCATCGGCCGCGCCTATCGCCGCAAGGCGGGAATCGCAGACGATACCGACGCGCTGTTGACCAAGGGCGCGTATTACCTGCCGCCGCTATGGGGCATCCTCTATCGCTCGTGGCAAGCGCCCGAGCAGTTCCTCGGCCTGCCGGTGAAAGTCATCCCCGTGCCGGGACTGCTGGTTGATGCCGTCGCGGTCGCGGCTATCGCGTGCACGGCGCTGTGGTTTGCCCGCCGCCTGCGCCTGGTGCTGCGCGGCGAAGAAGCGCCGCTCTACACGATCTACAGCTTCACGCATGTCGCGATCTTCGGCCTGGGCTATATCGCGCTGCGCGACATCAATGTCGGCTGGCTGATCATCAATATCTGGCACAACACGCAGTACCTGTTGTTCGTCTGGCTGTTCAACACGCGCAAATTCTCCGGCGGCGTGCAGCCTCAGGCGCGCCTGCTGTCGTGGATCAGCCAGCCCGGGCGCTGGGCGATCTATGCCGCAGTGTGCCTGGCCATCACCGCCGCCTTCTATGTGCTGATCTCCTTCGTGGCCAATCTGGCCTTCGCCGCCCTGGCCGTCTCAGCCACGCTCATTCTCTTTCAGGCAGTCAATTTCCATCACTACGTGGTCGATTCCTTCATCTGGAAATTGCGCAAGGCGCCGCTGCAGACGGTGCTGGGATTGCCGCCGGCGGCATCGCGATCAAAGGATTAGGGACAGGCACCAACTGGTCCGGTTCCTTGTGGCACGAATACTTTGAAATCGCCGATCTGACCGGCCGAGATGTAGTGCGCTGCAATCCAGTCGACCAATTGCAATCCGCGCGGCGTGTTGTACTTCTCGTCGGGCTGCCAGAAGATCACCGCGGCCGGGGAATGCTGCAGCACCGCTTCGGCGTCTTGTACGTCACCATCGCTCTGCAGGCCCAGCGCCGAACTGAAGAAGCGGAACGGCGCGCGGCGGCGGCTAAGGAAATTGATCTGCGGATGCATCGGCAAGGCCAGCACCGTGTCGCAGGCCCTTGAATGCGCATCGATGAAGGCCAGAATTGCCGTATAGGAATCGCGATCGGCGCCCGACATGGCGATGCGGGCCCCGGGGATCCCATCGGCGGCATTGAGCAGCACGGTAACGCCATTGGCAATGCCGGCCAGTCCGCGCTGTGCCGGTTGGCCCGCATGCCACAACAAACCCGTGACCGACAGGAATGTCACCAGCACCACAGCCAATGCCGGCTGCCAGCGGCGAACCACGGCGCTATCCGACTGTAGCCATAACCAGGCCAAAACGACCGCCGCAATGGCATGCATCAGGTAGTCGGGGATTTCGTAGAACGCCGCCACCGGGGCCACGCAGATCGCCACCAGCGACGGGCCATCCCAAGCCGCATCATGTTGGCCGAAGCGGCAGCGCCGCAACGCGACGAAGCCCAGCATCAGCGGCAGCAATAAGAGCAACAACCAGAACAACCCGCTGGCCACGGCCGCAACCGACGCAGCATGCAGGATCGCCAACACCGAGAGGCCGGCCAAGGTGCCGTAGCTCGCCTGGCCGAAGAACGCCAGTTGCGGCAAAGACGGCGCTATCACGACGACGTCGCGCAGCCAGGAGACAAGCGTGCCGTTCAGCCCGTGATAGGCAATGATCGGCAGCAACACTGGCACTGCGCCCAACGCCAGCTGACCCAGCAAGCGCAAAGTCGCCCAGGTATCGAGCGAAGCGCGGCGCAACGCTGCCAACAACATCAGCACGGGGCCGATGCCGAACAGCACCATGCTGAGTGCACTGGCTTGCAGCGCCAGATAGGCCGACATCAACACCAGCAGCACGGCGATTAGGCAGCGCGCCAGCACCGCCTTATTTTGCCTACCCTCGCGGTCTTCCGCCAACAGCCAGGCGATAACGCCGATGCCGATGAACACGCCGGTGAGTTGGCGAAAGGCAAAAGCCAAGGCAATCACCGCGCCGAGCGCCAAGTTACGTCGCCGCGAATCTTGCGACCGCCACGCCACGAGCAGCATCGCCGCTATCGCCATGAACAGCGCGTACCAGTTGGCCGTGGGATTGAGGAATTGCACGAAGGTCAGCGTGGCCAAGGC
>JBBSNV010000297.1:0-3693 GCA_038260375.1 Reyranellales bacterium | reverse complement strand
GGAGGGTACGATGATCATGCTTTACGACCACATCCAAGAACTGCGGGCCGAGCTGCGGGGCTGTCATTTCAGCAAGCGCGAACGCGCAGCGGTGCAGGCGGAGCTGGCGAAGGCTCTTGCCGAACAAGCCGAGATCGAGCGCAGATTCGACCGCGACATGGAGGCCTACCGCGAAGCGGAAGAGATCCGCGGCTGACGGCAAAAAGATGGGCGCGGGTTCTGTTTCGCGCCTCCTTGCTGAAGTCGCTGGCCGAATGGCACGCCTCATGGCGGCGGCGCTTCGCCGAGCAACGACTCAAGGGCGCCGCGGTAATGCATAAAATCTCATTTCTACGACCCGTCGTTGTCGTAGCTTTCGGAATAAGTGCTTTCAAGTTCTGGTCAAGCCCGGTTAATTGACCCAACGGCACTACGTGATAGAACTCTCGTCTATGATGGTACTCATCAACATCGATGCTGTTCGCAACAGGCATTGTTTTCCATGATGGTCGTTTCGCAAATCAATTTGGCTAGAGGAGTATGGTTCATAAATAGCCGTATTGCCGGCTGCCGCGAGCTGCGCATCCGGCACGGCTATGTTCCGGGGCAGGAATGACCGGCGAGCGCCCTTCCCTCTTTCTTTACGGCGCCGCTGCCGATGATCTGCGCCAGCACGAAATCGAACGGATCAAGGCGACAACGATATCAACGCTCGCCGGCTTGCGGGCGCTCTTGCCCGACGAGCTGCGCAGCGAAGTTGCCGGCATGCTCGAATCGCTCGGCTATATTCACCACGTAACCGACGATGCCGGCGACCTGATCGTCAGCAAGGACGGCCGCAAGCTGGTTGTCGCCTGCGCGAAACCGCCAGAGCCGGTACGCCGGCAGGCCATTGCCCGATTGCATGAGGCGATCACGCGCGCCAACGCTGCGGCCGGTTTCTATGTGACCGCACGCCAGTTCGACCCGGACGCCGTCAGTTATGCGGCCGGCCTGCCGATCACGCTGGTCGACGGCGACAAGCTTATGGCCTCGATGCGCCAGAGCAAAGCCGGCATCGAACCGCCCGTGGCGTACAAAGCGATGTGCCGGATTTGCGGCGCCGTCGTCGAACACCGTTTGACTCACGCCGAAGCCATGCCATGCTGCAGCGGCCATCTCGTGGCCCCGACAATTGCGCGCGCCGCGATCTTCCCGGAACCAGCCAGGCCGGTGGCTACCGGCGGGAAGGCCTCGCCCGCACCACGTCAGCGCCGCAGGCGGCGCAAGACCGTCAAAGCCCATAATAAACGCTTGCGATTAGCGCATGCGCGCCGTGCGCAACGTCAGCATCACGAATGACTCACGCCCCCGCAGGCCGACATTTCGGGCGTTCCGGTCGCACGCAGGAAGCGACCGGCGCGCACCAGGCGCCAGTGCCCGAAGCCGGCCCTGTCCTGCCTGTTATTTTTAGCCGTCTCCGCCCTTGGAAGGACGGTTCGGCGCTGCTTTCGGCCATCGCACCGGGATGCGCGTCTGACTGCAGGCGCCCAGATAATCATCGTAAGGAATGCGGTTGCCGAAATCGTTGCACATCACGAGACCCGCAGCAGCTCCATCGCGCAGAATCGTCCAAACGGTAAGAGGGGCCAATAAGGGTTCGCTTTAGGCGATCTTCAGCGCGGAGATTGATGGCGATTCACGCATGAGCTGTGGTGCCGCCGCTTTCCGGCGCTCCAGATTGACGCGAACATAATAATCCCGCTCCAGCCCGGCGGGCGGGCCGGCAACGCGGCCGCTGCGAATAGCGCGGAAGCTGGCAAGCTCGGGACCCGGATAGAGCGGGCCTGACGCTGCGGCTCTACACATGGAACGACGATATGCCGGCGCGAAAACCACCTACGATCTCCCTTTTTCCTTTTCGTGACGGCGCGGAAGGCCGACGAGATCGGTTCGCTACCAAGAGGACGCGTGATCGCGCCCCCTCCCCTGCCCCGGCCAGTGCGTCGGGGCATGGGGTTGTGGCGGGCAGCGGAAACCGCGTCGGTTTTGGCGCGGTTGCTTTATTCTTTTGACCGGCCGCTGCCTTGCATGGCATTGAATTGCCACAAAACCTCGCTATCGAACTTTCGTCTTTACATGCTTTCGTGCTTGCACGAAAAGCAGATAGCGGCCAAATCATAGTTTATAGCATTCGTGCTGACGGCTTATCGTGCAAAACATAATACACGATAACGTGTTAGCCAGTAGCCGTGCATTTGTGCGATCACGTATGCACGAAAACGGCCTATGACGATAGCACGAAAGCACGTAAGACAAAAAATCTCCTGTTGCGTGATTTCGTGCTTTATGGCAAACCAGATTGACCGTAATCACGCAAGCCAGAAATCCAGAATGTACGTCATCGTGCTAGCAAGCCAGAAGGGCGGGGCCGGGAAGACCACCCTCGCCGCGCATCTCGCCGTCTCCGCCGAGGCGGCCGGGGACGGCCCGGCCGTCCTCATCGACACCGATCCGCAGGGCTCGCTCTCGGCCTGGTGGAACGTGCGCAAGGCCGCAGTTCCGGTGTTGGCGCCGATGACCATCGCCGAGCTGCCGGAGAAACTCGCGCTCCTCGACGCAGCCGGCTATGGGGTCGCGGTCATCGACACGCCGCCGGCGATCACCGAGGCCATCGGCGCGGTCGTGGTGTCGGCCGATCTCGTGCTCATTCCGACGCGGCCCAGCCCACACGATCTGCGCGCGGTCGGCAGCACCGTCAGCCTCGTGCAGGGCGCCGGCAAGCCGTTCGTGTTCGCCATGACCCAGGCCAAGCCCAACACGCGGCTCACCGTGCAAGCCATGGCGGCCTTGTCGGAGCACGGGAAGGTGGCGCCCGTGATCGTGCACGACCGCGTCGATTACGCCGGATCGATGATCGACGGCCGTACCGTGCAGGAAATCGACCCGAAGGGACGGAGCGCCGCCGAAATGGCCGAATTGTGGGAATTTATCAAGGCACAAATGGCAGATCGCACGAAAGCACGAAAGATGGCCTTCGCATGAGAAGCAAACCCGCCGCCTTGTCCGCCGGTCTCGTCGCCATCAAGGGCGCGGCCGCACCATCGCCCGATATGCCGGGCAGGGGAGGGCCCGCGCCATCGCCGCCGGCCGCCACGAACGAGCCCGCATCGCCCAAACCCGCCGCCAGAACGTCGGCGCGCAAGGCTTCCACGGAGCCGGAAACCAAAGAGGCCAACCTCACCCCGCTCAATTTCCGCATATCGGCGTCGTTCCGGCGGGAATTCAGGACCTACGCCGCCACCCACGATCTCAAGCTCAACGAGCTTCTGCGCCTCTGCTTCGAGGCATATCGAAAACAAAAAGGCGATTAATCCCGTAGGCGATTCGCGATTTCGACTCGCGCGGCAACTGCCCAGCATCAATTTCCGCATTCGAAATGATTGCCGGTTTTCAATGAATTCAGAGGCGAAGGCGGACGGCTAGCCTCTCGGCGCGTGAACCCCCACCAGATTTGGTTTATAAATCCGAGTGACTAGCGACTCCGGGGGAGGGATGGAAAAAACAGCCGCCTACGACAAGCATCGCGCCTACCGCCGGCGTCTTGCCGACAACGGCAATCACCAGCTCATCGTCGCGCTGCCGCGCGAGACGGTCGCTTTTGTCGACGAGCTTCAGAAACGCCAGGGCTTGCGCAATCGCAGCCAGGCGGTGTTGCACCTGATCGAACGGGGG
>JBBSNV010000296.1:0-3697 GCA_038260375.1 Reyranellales bacterium | reverse complement strand
GGATGACCTGGGGCCGCGCTTGATTACTTCTTCTTCGGAGCCGCCGGCTTCCTGGCAGCGCCGCCATCCTTGCGCGGGCGTTCGCGCTTTTCCTTCTTCGGCTTGGCTTCGGCCGCATGCACCGCCGCCTCGGCCATCAACTCGCGTTGCGCTTCGACGTCTTCGGAGATGCGTGCTGCCTTGCCCTTCAGATCGCGCAGGTAATAGAGCTTAGCGCGACGCACGATGCCTTTGCGCGCCACTTCGATTTCGGCGATGCGCGGGCTGTGCAGCGGGAAGATGCGCTCGACGCCTTCGCCGTAGGAAATCTTACGCACGGTGAAGGAGGAGTTCACGCCCGCATTCTTGCGCGCGATGCACAATCCTTCGAATACCTGCACGCGCTCGCGATCGCCTTCGATCACCTTGACATGCACGCGCAAGGTGTCGCCCGGCACGAAGTCGGGGACTTTGCGCGCGGCGGCCAGCTTGGCCACCTGATCGGCGTTGATCTTCTGAATTAAGTTCATGACTTCTTTCCCTTCGTATCCTGTGCAGCGCTCGCATAGCGTTGCCACAAATCGGGCCGCCGCTCGCGCGTCGCTTTTTCCGCTTCTGCCAGCCGCCACTGCTTGACCTTCTCGTGATGGCCCGACAGCAGCACTTCCGGCACTTTCCGTTCCACCCCGTCCGGCCCCGTCCACGAGGCCGGCCGCGTGTAGTGGGGATATTCCAGCAACCCCCGCTCGAAACTCTCTTCCGCCAGCGATTCCTGTTGCCCCATTGTGCCGGGCAACAGCCGCACGCAGGCATCGATCACCGCCAACGCCGCGACCTCGCCGCCCGAAAGCACGAAGTCGCCCAAACTCAACTCCTCCAGGCCGCAGGCTTCGATCACCCGTTGATCGAGGCCCTCGTAGCGGCCGCACAGCAGGATCGCACCCGGTCCCGCCGCCAACTCAGTCGCGCGCTGCTGGTCGAACGGCCGACCACGCGGCGTCAGATAGACCAGCGGCAGCACCGCATCCTCGCCGGCACGCGCGCCAACCACGGCAGCCTGCACAGCATCGCCCACTACGTCGGGCCGCATCACCATGCCCGGCCCGCCACCGAAGGGCGTGTCGTCGACGGAGCCGTGTTTATCGCGTGCGAACCCGCGAATGTCCATCGATTCCAGCGCCCAAACCCCCTCCACCAAGGCCTTGCCCGCCAAGCTGGTGCCAAGCGGCCCCGGGAACATTTCCGGGAACAAGGTCAAGACCTTAACGCGCCACACCCGTCGTCTCCCCAGCCTCGTTCTTGGCCTCTTCCACGTCCTCCAGCAGCCCCAGCGGCGGATCGAGCACCAGCCGCCCACCCGCCAGATCGACCTGCACCAAAACGACTTTGGTGAAAGGCACCAATACCGACTTGTTCTTGCCCTTCGAACCAGGCGCACACTCGATCTCGAGCAGCGGCCCGGCGCCGTAGTCTGCTACTCCCAACACCGTGCCGAGCGGCAGGCCTGCTTTGTCTTCTGCCGCCAAGCCGATCAGATCGACCTGGTAGTACTCGCCTTCTTCGGCCGGCGGCAGCACCGCGCGATCGACATAGAGTTCCACCCCACGCAAGGCTTCCGCCGCATCGCGATCGGTCACGCCTACAATTCGCGCGATGACCGCGCCGCGGGCGAAACCTTCCGCCTTAACCTCGAAGCGGCGTTGGCCGCTTCGATCTTGCAGCGGCCCATAGACCGCTACGTCTTCGGGCCGGGCGGCGAAACTCTTGATCCGCACCTGCCCGCGCACGCCTTGCGCGCCGACCACGACGCCGATCAACACCCGTTGGTCCGAGGGACGATCGGAAGCAGTCACGGCGCGCGGCAATTAGCTCGCCGGCGTTTCGGCAGCGGCTTCAGCCGGGGCGGCAGCTTCAGCCGGGGCGGCTTGTTCCGCCGGCTTGGCGGCCGCTTCGGCCTGAGCCTTAGTGCGCTCCTGAGCCTTCGCCTTGGGGGCGCTCTGCTTCGGCTGGTCGCGACGCACCGGCGCCGGCAGCATCTCGGCGGCATGCAAAAAGCGATGCACGCGATCGGACGGCTGGGCGCCCACGCTCAGCCAGTGCGCGATGCGCTCTTTCTTCAGGATGATGCGATCGGCGTTGTCGCGCGCCAGCATCGGGTTGTAGGAACCGACGCGCTCGATGAAGCGGCCGTCGCGCGGATTGCGCGAGTCGGCGATGACGATGTGATAAAATGGTCGCTTCTTGGCGCCGCCGCGGGTCATGCGGATCTTTACGGACATCTCGTTATTTCCTCTTCTTAGATTTGGATTTCGGTTTGGCTTTGCTTTGGGCCTTCGGTTTGCTCTTGGCCGGAGCGGATTTCGCCGCCGGCTTACCCTTCACTTTAGTTTTCGGTTTGGCTGGCGGCGTAGCCGGCGCTTTGGCAGGCACCTGGACCGCTACTTTGGTCGGCGCCCTGTCGACTTGTTTTTTAACCGGCGCTGCTTCGACCTTCGCCTCAACCGGCTTTTCGATCGGCTTATTGATCGGCTTATTGATCACTGGGGGCGCGGCAGACACGAAACACACAGCCTCGACATGGTTGCCGTCGGGATCGAACACGAAGGCGCCGTAGTAATTGGGCGCGTATTGCGTGCGCAAGCCGGGCTTGCCGTTGTCGCGGCCGCCATTGCGCAGCGCAACCGAATAAAACGCATCGACCGCGAGCCGCGTATCGGCGCTAAACGCCAGATGCGCGCCAGAAGAGGCTGCATGTGGGCGCTGGTCGTGACGGTGATAGACGTTCAACCAGAGCTGAATGGTGTGACGGTTGGGGCCGTAGCCCGCGCCCTCGGGGAAAGTGAAGTGGCGCTGGTAGCCCAGGGTCGCCAAGGCCGCGTCGTAAAAACGCAACGCGCGGTCGAGTTGGCGAACACCGATGGAAACGTGAGCGAGCATGACTATACCAAAATCCCCTTAACCGCGCGGAAAGCCGGGCGGCAGAATGCTGTCGAGATTGCGCATCACGCCCTTCTCGCCGAGCTTGTTGACCCGCTTCATCATGCGGCCCATTTCCATATGCTGCTTGAGCAGCTTGTTGATGTCCTGCACTTGCGTGCCCGAACCGATGGCGATGCGCTTCTTGCGCGAGGCATGGATCAAATTCGGGTTGCGCCGCTCCTTGGGCGTCATCGACATGATGATCGCTTCCTGACGCGACAGCGCTTTCTCGTCGACCTTGGCGTCTTTCATCTGCGCCTTGATCTTGGCCACGCCAGGCAGCATGCTCATCAGGCCCGAGAGGCCGCCCATCTTTTTCAATTGGCGCAGTTGGCTGACCATATCGTTGAGGTCGAACTCGCCCTTCTTCATCTTGGCGGCAAGCCGCTCGGCTTCGTCTTGCTCGATGGTCTCGGCAGCCCTTTCGACCAGGCTGACGATGTCGCCCATGCCCAGGATGCGCGAGGCGAGACGATCGGGATGGAACGGCTCGAGCGCGTCGATCTTTTCGCCCACGCCCAGCAGCTTGATCGGACGGCCGGTCACCGCGCGCATCGACAGCGCAGCACCGCCGCGTGCGTCACCGTCAACACGCGTCAGCACGATGCCGGTGACGCCGACTTTTTCATTGAACGAGCGCGCCAGATTAACCGCGTCTTGACCGGTCATGGCGTCGACCACCAGCAAGGTCTCGCGCGGCTTGGCCACGTCGCGCACCGCGGCGACTTCGGCCATCAGT
>JBBSNV010000295.1:0-3701 GCA_038260375.1 Reyranellales bacterium | reverse complement strand
GTTCCGGACGCGGATGAAGAGGTTGCATCGCCGTAGCATCCGTAACCTTGCGGCGCGGGTCAACATCGTCGTGCGTCGGGGGCTGGGCCGCGATCAAGCAAGGGTTGCACCGGACCGGTCGCCATCGCACAGTAAGCTGAACGTGCGTTCACGGGGAGCGGTTCGATCATGGCGGCACGCGGCGCGGAATTCATCGGCACCATGCCGGTGCAAGACAAGCATTGCTTCGACGAGGCCGCGCTGCAGCGCTTCATGACCGCCCAGGTCGCGGGTTTCACGCCGCCGCTCACGGTCGAGCAGTTCCGCGGCGGCCAGTCCAACCCCACGTATCGTCTCACTGACGGTGCGGGCAAGCGCTATGTGCTGCGGCGCAAGCCGCCGGGCAAGTTGCTGCCCTCGGCGCACGCGGTCGATCGCGAGTTCCGCATCATCTCCGCGCTTTATCCCACCGATGTGCCGGTGGCTAAGCCTTATGCGTTGTGCGAGGACGACGCAGTGATCGGCACTGCGTTCTACATCATGGCTTGCGTAGAGGGTCGGGTGTTGTGGGATCCGTTGTTGCCCAGCGTGCCCAAGGAGGGCCGCCGCGCGATCTACGAAGCGGAGATCGACGTGATCGCGGCACTTCATAAGGTCGATTACAAAGCCGTGGGGCTGGAAGATTACGGCCGGCCCGGCAACTACGTGGCGCGCCAGCTCAGTCGCTGGGGCAAGCAATACATCGCCTCCAAGACCGACGAGATTCCGGCGATGGACAAATTGATGGAGTGGCTGCCGGCACACGCGCCGCAATCTGAGACCACCACCATCGTCCATGGCGACTACCGGCTCGACAACATGATCTTCGATGCAACCCAGCCCAAGATACGGGCGGTGATCGATTGGGAGATCTCGACACTGGGCGATCCACTGGCCGATTTCTCCTATGTCATGATGCTGTGGCATATCCCCAACGAGCAGGGCGGCTTGGCCGGCCATGATCTCGATTCGTTAGGCATACCGTCCGAACAAGAGCTGATCGCGCGCTATTGCCACGCGACCGGCCGCCAAGGCATCGGCGATTGGGATTTCTTTATGGCCTACAATTTGTGGCGCGTGGCCTGTATTCGCCAGGGTGTCTATGCCCGCTCGCTCGACGGTACTGCGTCGAACCGGCTGGCCGGCGAATCGGGCAAGCTGGTGCGGCCCAACGCCGAGCAGGCCTGGCGCATCGTGGAAACGATGTCCCGCTTGTGATCGCTCGATGGTTGTAGGACAAAGAGGCCGGAACGGAACCGCTTGAGTTCCGACAGCAAACGGGTCGGGGGCTTCATGGTCAGAAATCGCAGCGCGGGCAAAAAGCTTGCGGCTAAGAGCGCCAATGGTGGTGAGCGCAGCGATGGGCGCAGTGATGGTCGCAATGGCGGCGCGCCCAGCCACGCCATTGCCCAGGCCGCGTTCGATCTGTTCGCGCGCCAGGGCTTCAACGTCACCACCGTGCGCGACATCATGCATGCCTGCGGCCTGACCCAAGGCGCGCTGTACAACCATTTCTCGTCCAAGGACCAGCTGCTCGCCACCATCATCATCCAGACCCAGAGCGAGCTGGAGCAGGAGCTGGCGGCTGCGGTGGCCAAGGCGGGCTCCGATGTGGTCGAGCAGTTCCACGCCTATGTGCGCTGCTACGCGCTGCGTCACACGCGCAACCGCACCGAGGCGCTGGTCGCCAATCGCGAATTCGTCTGGCTGGAGCCGACCAAGCGCAACGAGGTGCGCGTCTCGCGTCGCCGCGTGCGCGACATCCTGATCGGCATCGTGCGCCGCGGGTTGAAGGAAAGGGCTTTCAGCTTGCCGCCGGGCGAGGGCAAGGAAGACGCCAAGATCGTCGCCATGGCGATCTTGAATTTCTGCACCTATATCTCGCAGTGGTTCACCGCCGGCGGTGCTTGGAGCGACGAAGCCATCGCCGACTATCACGCGCAGATGGCGCTGCGCCTGGTCGGCGTGATGGAGCGGGAATAGCATCCCTCGCGAACTCCTCTGTCATGCTGAGCGAAGCGAAGCACCCTGCTTCAACACAAAGACCTGTCTCGTTGCGGCAAGGTGTTCCGCTTCGCTCAGGATGACAAATTTAGTAATCAGTTCTTCGACACCAACACAAAATCGTAATCCAACGTAAAGAACGGCCGCTCGACATTGCTGCCGTCGGGTGCGGTGCCGGGCGGATGCTCGTCGAAGCGCACGATCAAGGATGGCTTGACGCCGAACACCGCATCCGATTCCAGATAACGGTCGCCTTGCGCGAACAGATGCGTCACCAGCCGGCGATAGCCCGGCGCTGAAATCATGAAATGGATATGCGCCGGCCGATACGGATGACGGCCCAGCCGCAACAGCATCTGGCCCACCGGGCCATCGGTCGGGATCGGATAGGACACCGGCTTGACGGTGCGGAACCGGAAGCGGCCCTCGGCGTCGCTGGTGAAGCTGCCGCGCAAGCGCATCTCGTCGGTAGCGGGGCGCTGCACGTCGTAAAAGCCTTCGCCATCGGTCTGCCACACATCGATCGTGGCGCCGGCGATCGGTGCGCCGGCTGGATCGAGCACCTTGCCGCCGATGAACGCCGGCTCGCCCGAATCGCCCGCTGCGATGTCGGCGCCGTTTGGCAGGACGGGCGCGCCGGGCACAAAGAACGGTCCCAGCACCGTGCTGTCGGTGATGCCTTTGCCACCAGAGTGGTTGATGGCATCGACCAGCATCGACACGCCCAAAGTGTCGGACAGCAGGATGAACTCCTGGCGCTTGGCGTCGCATGTCTGGCCGGTGGCGGTGAGGAATTCGATGCCGGCCAGCCACTCTGTCTCGGTCAGCTCGACCTCGCGCACGAACTCATGCAAATGGCGGATCAAGGACTGCATGATCGTCGTCAGGCGCGGATCGGTGCTGGTTTCGATGCGCGCGATCACGGCGTCGGCCAGATCGGGTTTAGCAAGGGTGGTGTGGGTCACAGCGAGGCCTCGATTTTCCGTCATGCTGAGTGTAGCGAAGCATCCTGCTTCAACGCGATAGACCATTGGGTTTGCGGCGAGATCCTTCGCTCAGGATAACTATTGCTGCAACCGCTCCGCCGCCATCTCGCGCAGTTGGTTGCGCTGGATCTTGGCGCCGTTGGCCGAGGGCGTGCGCGGGAAGTCTTCGACCGGGAACACCGCGACCGGCACTTTGTAATTGGCCAATCCGGCCTTGCAATGGGCGATCAAGGTGGCTTGGTCGAACGCTGCGCCGGGTTTCAGCACTACGAAGGCCACCGCCCGCACACCCTCAGGCCGCGCCACAGCCACCACCTGCGCCGCCTCGACCGTGCCGTGGCTTTGCAAATGGCTTTCGATCTCCAACGGGCTGACCAGGAAGCCGGCCAGGCGCAACACGTCGCCCATGCGGGTCAGGAAAGTGAAACGGCCATCGCCGTTGGTCAGGCCGAGATCGCCGGTCTTGAGAAACCCATCCGGCAACATGGCCTCGTTGGTGGCCTGGGCGTTATTGAAATAGCCCACCATCAGCGACGGCCCGCTGACTTCGATCTCGCCTGGCTGGCCATGGCCCAACAGCTTGCCGGTTTCGGGATCGCGGATGCGCACGCGAATGAGCGGCGACACCGGCTTGCCGCCCGACTCGGCGCGCTGCTCGATCGAAGCGCCGATATCCTGGCGCGAGAACAGCGC
>JBBSNV010000294.1:0-3706 GCA_038260375.1 Reyranellales bacterium | reverse complement strand
CGGTGATGAACGACCGCGCGCCAAGCCCCGACCTGCTGATCTCCAAGCGCGAGCGCAACAAGGCCTCTAACCGCGAGTCCATTCTCCGCGCCGCCCGCGTGGTATTCGCCGAGATGGGTTATGGCGCTGCTTCGGTGCGCGACATCATCCGGCGCACCGATCTGGCTTCGGGCACGTTCTACAATTACTTCCCCGACAAACACTCGATCTTCCGCGCCATCGTCGAGGACATCGCCAACGGCATCCGCTTGCAGCAAGGCCTGGGAAGGCGCAACGCCGTTTCGATCGAGGGCTTCATCGAAGGCTCGTTCCGCGGCTATTTCAATTACATCGCGCAGGATCCCGAACTGGTGGCGCTGACAAGGCGCAGTGCCGGCGCTATCCGCACCTTGTTCGACGAACCCGAAATCATGCCGCTGTTTCACGACCTGCTGACCGACATCAGCGATGCCATGGCGCGTGGCTTGCTGCCCAAGCTCGACGTCGATCTTGTGGCTTCGGCGATCGTCGGCATGGCGTTCGAGATGGCGATCGTAATGGTGGCGCGCAATCCGATCG
Source organism: Reyranellales bacterium (assembly GCA_038260375.1). Classification (GTDB taxonomy): domain Bacteria; phylum Pseudomonadota; class Alphaproteobacteria; order Reyranellales; family JAQSWP01; genus JBBSNV01. The sequence continues at coordinate 3,148 of JBBSNV010000294.1, read as the reverse complement.
ATCCCGAGGCCACCACCAAATTCGCCACCGTCCTGCTGATCGGGGGCCTGCAAGGCCTGATCGCCAAGAGCGCCAACAAACCCAACCCCGCCGGTTCCTGATCGCCAGCGCCAAGCTCGAGCGGATCGGGTTCGACGGAAGCGCCGCAGCGCTTCCGTCAAAAAGCGATTTGCGCTAGGCGCCCTGAACGATCTTGTTGCGCAGCACGCCGATCTTCTCGATTTCCACTTCGCACACGTCGCCCGGCTTCATGAAAATCTTGGGATTGCGCGTGAAGCCAACGCCGGCCGGGGTGCCGGTGATGATCACGTCGCCCGGCTCCAGGGTCATGACGGTCGATAGTTCGGCGATCAGGCTGGCGACGTCGAACACCAGATCCGCGGTGGTGCCGTCTTGCAGGGTCTTGCCGTTGAGCCGGCACATGATCTTCAAACCATGCGCGCCCTTGGGCAACTCGTCGGGCGTGACGACATCCGGGCCGAAGCCACCGGTGCCGTCGAAATTCTTGCCCAGGGTGAATTGCGACGTCTTCATCTGGTAATCGCGCACCGAGCCGTCGTTGAAGCAGGAATAGCCGCCGACCAATCCCAGCGCCTTGTCCTTGGACACGTTGCGGCCCTTCTTGCCGATGATTACGGCCAACTCCGCCTCGTAATCCAGCATGGCCGACGCCTTGGGCACCGGCATCTTGCCGTCATGCGGCGTCAAGGTGTTGTTGAAGCGGGTGAAGATCACCGGATATGTCGGCAGCGGATTGCCGGTCTCGGCGGCATGATCGCGATAGTTCAAGCCGACGCAGATGATCTTGCCCGGATTGGGAATGGGCGGCAGCAGCTTGGCCGAGCGCGCTTTCAAGGCCGAGCCCTTGCGCGGCTTATTGAGCGCGACGCGGATACCGGCCATCGCAACCCGCCCGCCGGCCAGGATTTCCGCCAAGGTCTTGGGCAGGCGGGGCGCCGCCACCGACAGATCGACGATGGTGTCGCCCTGGCGCACGCCGACGACTGGTTTGCCGCCTTTGCTGAAAGTCACGAACCGCATGATGTTCCTCCCGTTTGGATTTTGATTTGCCGCAAACCTCGCGCAACCAGGCGCTTGGGTCAACGCGCTTTCCGCGCGGTGGTCAACGCGCTTGCAACAAAGCTTCCGCGAGTTCTACGAAACCTGCCCCGCCGCGAGCTTGGGTAACCCAGCGCGGCAGGCTGACCATGCGATCGGCAAAGTCGCGCACATTGGCCACACCCACCGCATTGGGAAAGAAGCCGAACATCGGCGCATCGTTGGGCGAATCGCCCACGAACACGTAATGCTCGCGCTCGGCATCGAGATCGACGTTGTAGAGTTCCTGCATCATCAGTCGCGTCATGCCGAGCTTGTCGTAACGCCCGAACCAGCCGTTGACGTGGATCGAACTGATCTTGGCGGTGGCGCCCGATTGCTCGAACAGCGCCACGATGCGATCGACCGCTTCGCGCGGCAGCTTCGGTACGTCCTCGCAAAAATCGATCGCCAGATCGGCGATGCGATAGGGCTGGTCCGAGGCAATGCCGGCGCCGGGCACTTCGCGTAGAATGCGCGCACTTAAGGCCTCGAGCTTCGGTCGTCCGGCCTCGCGCTCTTGATCGGTCTGTAGGAAGCGCTGCTTGAGCTTGCGCGCGGCATGGTCATGCCAGAAATAGAACGCGCCGTTCTCGCCCACCACGGCATCGACCGGCCATTGCCGCGCGATCAGATCGCACCAGCCGGCCGGCCGGCCGGTGATCGGCACCACCAGCAGCCCAGCCGCCTTGAGGCGTTCCAGCGCGGCATAGGCTGCCGCGCCCAACCGCCCGTCGTCAGTCAGGGTGTCGTCGATATCGGTGAACACGCCCTTGATCTGGCGGCGCTGTGCGGCTGGAAACTGCCCCAGCTTGGTCATAACGCTCTCAACCATTTTCGTCCCTGATTTGCCGGCGCGGACTATAGCAGCCCTGCATCGAAAGGGACTCGCTTTGGCGCCGATTGGCGCTATTTTAGCGCCGCTTTCGCATCGAAAGAGAACACCTGAGGACACTATGATCCCCCGCTACAGCCGCCCCGCCATGACCGCGATCTGGGAGCCGGAAAACCGGTTCCGTATCTGGTTCGAGATCGAGGCCCATGCCTGCGACGCGCTGGCCGAGCTGGGCGTGATGCCCAAATCCGCTGCCGAGGCGATCTGGAAGGGCGGCCGCGAGGCGATGAAGAAGATCGACGTGCAGCGCATCGACGACATCGAGAAGGTCACTAAGCACGACGTCATCGCCTTCCTGACTTGGCTGGGCGACTATATCGGTCCCGATTCGCGCTTCGTGCATCAGGGCATGACCTCATCGGACGTGCTCGACACCGCTTTTGCGGTACAACTCACCCAAGCCGCCGACATCTTGCTGGCCGATATCGACAAGCTGCTGGCAGCGTTGAAAAAGCGCGCGCTGGAACACAAGATGACGGTCACGGTCGGGCGCAGCCACGGCATCCATGCCGAGCCCACCACCTTTGGCGTCAAGCTGGCCGGCCACTACGCCGAGTTCGCGCGCAACCGCGAGAGATTGGTGGCGGCGCGCAAGGAAGTGGCGACTTGCGCCATCTCCGGCGCCGTCGGCACCTTCGCCAATATCGAGCCCAAGGTCGAAATCCATGTCGCGGCCAAACTCGGTCTGGCGGTCGAGCCAGTTTCGACCCAGGTAATCCCGCGCGACCGCCACGCGATGTTCTTCGCCACTCTGGGCGTGATTGCCGGCGGCATCGAACGGCTGGCGATCGAGATCCGCCATTTGCAGCGCAGCGAAGGCTTCTGCGAAAACGCTGGACTGTTGGGGCCGCAGGCCGCCGCGGCCGACCACATCGAGTGCGGTGTGGGCGCCATCGGCCGGGCTTGCGAATCCCGCGTGCCGATGCTGGTGGCGCATGCGGCCGACGAGCCTGGCAGTGTGGGTGCTGCGGCGCGTGAGTTCGGGCTGACATCGCTGGCGGCGGTACCGGTCTTGAAGGCCGGCGCGGTCACTGCCGTTGTCGCCTGGTATTTCTAAAGGTCGTTCCAGAGCTCGGGGCAAGCCATGAAGAAGATGAAACTGGTGATGGTGGGCAACGGCATGGCCGGGGTTCGGGCGATCGAGGAGTTGCTGCG
>JBBSNV010000293.1:0-3714 GCA_038260375.1 Reyranellales bacterium | reverse complement strand
CAGCGTCGGCCGCAACCCGCAGGAAGTGCTGCGCGTGCTCGACGCGTTGCAGACCGACGAGCTGTGCCCCTGCAACTGGCAGAAGGGCGAAGATGTCCTGAAGGCCGCCTAATGGCCGCCACAGCCCTATGGTTATTCACAGGAGACAAGTCATGTCGATCGAAACCCTGAAGAACGCATTGCCGGACTACGCCAAAGACCTGAAGCTCAATCTGTCGAGCCTGGCCGGCGAAAGCCTGCTCAGCGAGCAGCAAAAAGGCGGCGCCTTCATCGCCAGCGCCATCGCTTCGCGCAATCCACACGTGATCGAGGCGGTGACGGCCGAATTCGCGCCCAAGCTGTCGGCTCAGGCCTTGACCGCGGCTAAGACGGCGGCGGCGTTGATGGCGATGAACAACATCTACTATCGCTTCGTGCATCTGGCTTCGGCCGCCGACTACAAGACCTTGCCAGCCAAGCTGCGCATGAACGCCATCGCCAATCCCGGCGTCGACAAGGTCGATTTCGAGCTGTGGTCTTTGGCAGTGTCGGCGATCAATGGCTGCGGCCTATGCATCGACGCGCATGAAAAAGTGGTGCGCCAGGCCGGCCTGAGCGCCGAGCAAGTGCAGGCCGCCGTGCGCATTGCTTCAGTGGTGCATGCGGTCGCGGTGACCTTGGACACCGATCAGGCCGCGGCGGTCGCGCAGGCTGCCTGACGTTTCATAATCCGCAATAAAAAAGGGGATGGCATGCCACCCCCTTTTTGCCGTCTTGAAAAGAAGCGTTAGGCGGCTTTGCGCGCGTCGGCTTCGGTCTTCAACGCCGCTTGCACTGCCGGACGGGCGGCAACGCGCTCACGCCAGGCTTTCAGGTTCGGCAACGTATCGACCGGCACCTGCATGAAGGCAGCCCATTGGCACATGGTGAACAGATAACCATCGGCCACCGAGAAATCGTTGCCGAGCAGGTATTGCTTGCCAGCCAATTGCTTGTCGACATAGGTGAAGCGGTTCAGCAGCTTGTCCTTGATCGGCTGCTTCATCGCGTCCGGCGTGGCCGGGTTGAACAATGGCGAGAAGCCCTTGTGCAATTCGGTCGAGATGAAATTCAGCCATTCCTGCAAGTGGTAGCGTTCGAAGCTGCCATTGGCCGGAGCCAGTTTTTTGCCAGCCGCTTTGTCGGCGATGTATTGCACGATGGCCGGACCTTCGGTCAGCACGTGGCCGTCATCGGTCTCCAGCGCCGGCACGTAGCCATTCGGATTGATTTTGTAGAAGTCGTCGCCTGATTTGGTTTTGTGGGCTTTGAGATCGACCTGCACCAGGTCGAACTTCAAGCCGGATTCGCTCAGCGCGATGTGCGGCGACAGCGAACAAGCGCCGGGAGAGAAGTAAAGCTTCATGAGTTTCCTCTTTCTTAAGTGTTGAGTTTGGTTGGGGTGAAATTCAGGCCGGAGATGGGTCCGGCGCGGGCCGTACTTTGGCTATATGGGGCGCGCCGGGCAAGAGCGCACGGTTTGGAAAACAGGTAACCAAACCGTAAGTTAGAATCAGCCGGCCCTATGACGGATCGGCATAATACGGCTGACCGCAACCACCGCAATTATCAGCGCCGTAAAGCCGATTTCGCGCCAGCCCAGCTGCTCGCCAGTCAGCAACGCGGCGAAAACCAGAGTGAGACAGGGCTGTAACAACAGTAGTTGGCTGACCCGCGTGACGCCGCCCAGCGCCAAGCCGCGATACCAGGCGAAGAAGCTCAAGAACTGGCTGCCGACGATCACGTAGATCAATCCGAGCCATGCCGACGTTTGCGGCGATGTTGTCGGCAGGGGCGGGTTGAGCACGATCCCCAACGCGATCGAGAACGGCAAAGCCAACACCATGATCCAGCAAATGGTCTGCCAGGCCGCCCAGACGTTTGGCGATCTGTCCGCCCACGGCATAGCCCAACGCCGCGGTGGCGATGGCCAGCAGCAGAACGAGATCGGCCCAAGAGATGCTGCCGGCGCCATCGATCAGCGCATAGACCACGACGGCTGCGCTGCCCGCCACGCCGCACAGCCAGAAGCCCAAAGACGGGCGATCGCCCGACACCACGGCCCCGACGGCGGCAGTCGCGAGCGGCATGATGCCGGTGACGACGGCGCCATGCGCCGAGGGCAGCGTCTTCATTGCCACCGACATCAAGATGGGAAAGCCATAGACGATGCCGATCGAAGCGATCAGCAAGGCACCGATTTCGCGCTGGGTCGGGCGCGCTTGCTTAGTGACAAGCAATAGCAGCGCGGCGGGGATGGCCGGCAACAAAGCGCGCGCCATGCCGACCAGCACCGGATCGAACTCGGCGACGGCTAACCGGGTCATGGGCAAAGTGGCGCTCAGCATCAGCACGCCGAGCATGCCGTAGGCCAAGCCGATGGTTTCGGGTCGATGACGCGGGACGGCTTGTTCGCTCATGGATTCAGGCTAACAGCGCCGCGTGCCGCTCGCGTCTGGCGATACGTCAGGGCAGCGTTGCGCCTCAGACGTTGAAGCGGAAGTGGAAGATGTCGCCATCTTGGGTGACGTATTCCTTGCCTTCCAGGCGCAACTTGCCGGCATCGCGCGCACCCGATTCGCCACCGCCCGTCAAATAATCGGGATAGGCGATGGTCTCGGCGCGGATGAAGCCTTTTTCGAAATCCGTGTGGATCACGCCGGCGGATTCCGGCGCCTTGGCGCCGCGCCGCACGGTCCAGGCGCGCGCTTCCTTCGGGCCCACGGTGAAGAACGTCACCAGATCGAGCAGCGAATACCCCGAGGCGATGACGCGGGCCAGGCCGGTTTCCTTCAGGCCCAAGGTCTCGAGGAATTCCTGTTTCTCGGAGGCTTCGGCAAGCTGCGACACTTCCGATTCGATGGCGGCGGAAATCACCACGCTGGTGGCGCCCTGCGCCTTGGCCATGGCGGCGACCGTGGCGGTCTGCGCGTTGCCGGTGGCGGCTTCGCCTTCTGACACGTTGCAGACATACATCACCGGCTTGGCCGATAGCAGCTGCAGGCGGTGGAAGATCGGCTTCTCCTCGGCCGAGAACGACAGCGCCCGCGCCGCCTTGCCGTCTTGCAAGGCTTTGACCACACGCTCGACGATGGCCGCTTCGGCCGCGGCATCCTTGTCGCCGCTCTTGGCCTTCTTCTGCAGATTGGGCAGGCGCTTTTCCTGGCTCTCCAGATCGGCCAGCATCAATTCGGTGTCGATGATCTCGGCATCGCGCAACGGATCGACCGAGCCCGAGACATGGGTGATGTCGTCGTCCTCGAAGCAGCGCAGCACATGGGCGATGGCATCGACCTCGCGGATATGGCCGAGGAATTGATTGCCCAAGCCTTCACCTTTGCTGGCGCCTTGCACCAGGCCGGCGATATCGACGAACTCGAGCTGGGTCGGCACGATCTTGTCCGACTTGGCCAAAGTGGCGAGCTTTTCGAGCCGGGCGTCGGGCACTGCCACGCGACCGACATTGGGCTCGATGGTGCAGAACGGATAATTGGCCGCCTCGGCCGCCTGAGTGGCGGTCAGCGCGTTGAACAGGGTCGATTTGCCGACATTAGGCAGACCGACGATGCCGCATTTGAATCCCATAAACCCAACTCCAAATCGTCAGCGCGCTTCGGGCGGCTTGATCGGTTTCTCTTGTTTCGATTTCTCTGGTTTCTCTGGCGGCGGCGCGGTCAGCAGCGCCACCCGCGTCAT
>JBBSNV010000292.1:0-3723 GCA_038260375.1 Reyranellales bacterium | reverse complement strand
TCGTTGGGGTCGGCTGCTTCTTTGGTTTGCGCTGTGGCGGCTTTGGCAATTGCCAGCGCTTGCTTGGCATCGATCTCGCTAGGCGTGCCGTGGCCGATCGCCGCCATGCGTTCGACCCAGCCGCGTAAGCGCGGCATGGCTTTTAGGCAGCCCCAATCGGCGCCCAGGTTGCGCTGCACGAACCAGATACAGTGATAGGGCCCGAGATCGGCCAAGCCGGCTTGTGCGCCTTGCAGGAATTTTCGGCCGTCGCTTAAGGCATCTTCGATGAAGGCGGCACCGGCGCGGAATTGATCATGCAGCATCGGCATCGCTGATTTCATGCGCTCGGCGTTGAAGTCGCGGCCGGAGAATTTGGCGCGGTCTTGCTTGAAGGCATCGGGCACTTTGTCGCCGATGGTGGCGAACACCACGCCGACCGAGGGCGAAAACAAGAGGCGATCGGCCCACAACGAGATGATGTCGGCCGTGCCAACGCCGCCGGGCGGATAGAACGACGGGCTGGGATGGCGGTGTTCGATTTCACGCAGGATGATTTGGGTGTCGCAATAGATGTCGGCGCCGATCTGCATCACCGGCGTCTTGCGATAGCCGCCGGTCAGCGGCATCAGGTCGGGTTTGGGCATGATCACCGGGATGGTCACGCCCTTCCAGGCCAGCTGCTTCAAACCGAAGGCGATGCGCACTTTTTCCGAAAACGGCGAGGTCGGGTAGTGATGCAGGATGATGTCGGCCATTGCTTTCCCTTGAGTCGGGCGGATTAATGCGCCGCCGCATTACGATAGCTTTGTAGTTTTGTATCGATGACGCAGCCAGAGCAATAGACCTGTCGGAACGAGCCAGACGGCCCAGGCCAGGACGCTGTAGGCAAAATCGTAAGGCAAGTCCAAGGCCACTACGGCGGCCAGCAACGGCCGCAACCAAATTGCGCCCGAGCCCACGGCAGCCATGGTCAGCATTAAGGTGACGTGGCGGGAAACATTGCGCGCGCGGATGGCGCGGAAGCCGGCCACGATCAGCGCCAGCCACACCAGCCCTTGCGTGAAAAGCCCGGCGCGCGCCGCTGGCGTTGCTTCGCTCAAGATCGCGCTGGGCAGTGCGGTCACGCCGCCGATCACGACGAACGCTGCTGCCAGGCGACCCAGCGGCCGGTGCCATTGCGGCCGGCCGCGCAACAAAACAACGGCGGGAATAAGGCCAAGGGCGATCGCGGCACTAAACATATGTAGGCGAAAGACCAGCGGCAGCCTGGCATCGAGTATGACGAGCGGCCAGGAAAGCGGTACGATGCCCATGCTTTGACCGAGCGCGGTCAGCACCAACAAAAGGGTGAAAGCCGTGAGCAAAAGCACAGCGATCACCAATGCCCATGTTGCCCACCCCGGGCGACGCATGGCCAATGTCGCGCCGGCACGACGGCGCGGCGCGCGCGCAGCTTTGTGGTCGGCATCGATCATTCTCGCCAGCATCGCGGCAGGCTCGGCCTGGGCGCAACCGGCGCCGAATTTCGACGGCCGTTGGCAAGACGTGGCCAGCAACGTGATGCTCGATATCGGCCCGTGCACGGCGGGTTGGTGCGGCATCGCGGTGGACAAAGAAAAATGTGGCGGGCAGAAGCTGGAACTTAGCGTGCCAGCCGCGGTCAATGTGGTGGCTGTCGGTGTCTACGATCTGGCAGGTGCGGGGCGTCACTATCCGGTGCAGGCGAGCTGGCGCGGCGGTAAGCTGATCATTGCCGACAACGCGCAGGGCAACATGGCAATCGCGCGCCGCAGCGTGTCGCCGATCATCTTGACGCTGACGCGCATCGGCGCTGCGGTGTGCGGCGCCAAGCCGGCGAGTTAATTCAAGCGCAATCTGTTTAACGTTTGGCGACGGCGTCGACTTGGGCAGCGATGCCGGCGGCATCGAATACCGGCAGCGAGCAGAAATTCTGCGCGCAAGCGAAGGCCGCCGGCTGGTCGAACTCGGGATACTCGATCTCGTTGTTGGGCAGCTTGCCTTCGCGCCGGTCCCACCATTCGATCCTGAGATAGCGCGTGGGATAGGCGCGGGCGGCGGCATAGAGCTTGGCGGCGCCGGCGTCGTCCTTGCGGCCGACGATGGTGATATGCACCGGGTCGCTGCCCAGCTCGCGATCGGCCGTCAACACGCCGGGCAATAGGAAGTCTTCGGCGGCAAAGGCGGCCAGATAGGCCATGCCCTGGCGCGCGGCGTCGCGCAGTCCGGTGTCGCCAGTATAGGCGGCCAGTCAATTGAGCAGCCGCACCGTGCCGGTATTTTCTTCGATCTGCTTGACCGGCTTTGCCAGCATGCCGCGCGCATCGGCACGCGGTTGCTGGGCGACGAAGCCGCCTTTGGCGTCGGCGAAATGCGCAACGATGTAGCGCGCGGTCTGCGTGGCTTTGTCGAGCCAGGTGCGATCGCCGGTCGAGCGATAGAGCGCCAGGAAAGCCTCGGCCATGGCGATGTTGTCGGCCAAATAGGCGTCGGTCTCGGCAGTATTGCCGTGGGCAAAACCGCCACCCGGCGTCTTGCGGTTCGCTTCGATCCACTTGGCGGCCGCAACGGCTGCGTCCAGCGACGCTGTATCATTCGACACGTCGTAATAGGCGGCTAAAGCGGAAATGGCCCAGCCGTTCTCGCGCGCGTAAAGATTGGTGTCGATGCGCGGCTGCTGCGCTTTGCGCCGTGCCGCATCGTCCAGTGCGTAGAAATCCTTGCCATGCACCGCCTGGCTGACATCGGCGTCTTGCGAGGCGTAGAAAGCGCCCTGCGACCCGCGCATGTGGTTCAACAGATAATCGCCGATCGCTTTAGCGGCCTTCAGATCGGCCGGATCGTGGAGCTGCACATAGGCCTGGCTGAACAGACGCGCGGCGGCGAGTTGCACATTGAGCAGCTTCTCGTAATGCGGCTTGGTCCAGTCCGGCGCCTCGGAATATTGATACATGCCGCCCCACACCGGATCGATCAACTGCCGCGCCCCAGCCAAGGTGCGTTGCACGATGTCGTGCCACTGCGAGCCGTCGCTGAGGCGGGTCGAGGCGTACTCGACATTCTCGATCTGCAGATAACGTTGCGCGTCGCCAAAACCGCCGAACGCCTTGTCGTAGGCTTCGAGAAAAATCTTATCCAACGCGGCTTTGCGCTCATCGGTCAGGCGCGGCATGTTGGGATCGGGCACCGGTTGCCAATTGGCATCAGGCAGCGGCGAGGGATCGTCGATTACCGCTTGCAACAATTTGGCGAACAGCTTGGGTGGCTGATAGCCCTGGCGGCGGAAGATCTCGTTACCGTCCTGGTCGAGCATGATGGTGGCGGGCCAGCCCCAACGCTCGTAGCGATAGGACAGATCGGGCCGCGCGTCTTGATCGACGCGCACGGGAATGAATTTCTGCTCGATCAGCGCCAGCACTTTGGGGTCGCTATAGGTGGTCTGTTCCATCACGTGGCACCAATGACACCACACGGCGGCCATATGCAGCAGGACGTATTTCTTCTCGCGTGCGGCTTGTTGGAAAGTGGCGTCGGAGAATTCCTGCCAATGCACCAAACCATACTCGCCGCCAGGCGCAGGTTTGTCCTCGCCCCGGGCAATGCCGGCCGCCAAAATCAGGCTTAAAATAAGTACTGCCAGCCGCATCGTTTTGCTCCCCGTTCCAATAGATACGGTAGAGCAGCGCATCAGGACTTGTCTGTCACGGTCAGTTGATGGGTTGG
>JBBSNV010000291.1:0-3725 GCA_038260375.1 Reyranellales bacterium | reverse complement strand
TAACCCGCGCCGCTCGCCTGAAACTCTTCGAGCTGCTTGCTGCCGCGCCAGTAATCCTTGCCCAGCACAGTGTCGCGCTTGAGCGGCGTAGCGGCGATGCCGCGATAGATCTGGCCGCCGAGTGTTGGGCCTTCGTCGAACACCGCGACCGTCACACCGACCCGCGCCAACACAATGGCCGCGGCCATGCCGGCCGGGCCGGCGCCGACAATGGCAACATCGACGACACCGGGGATCAGGCCGGGCAGCGCACTCATGTGATGCTCTTCTTGCCATGCTGGGTTTGCACCGCCATGCCTGCGCTCACCGGGATCATGCAGGCCTGGCGGTTGGCTGCACCGTCGATGTTCACCAGGCAATCGAAGCAGGTGCCCATCAGGCAGAACGGCCCGCGCGGATTGTTGCCCGCCGGAGTGGTTCGAAATTGGACGATGCCATTGGCCAGCAATGCCGCCGCCACGCTATCGCCTTCGCGCGCTTCGATGGCGCGGCCATCGAACGACAAGCGGACGATGGCGCGTTGATCGTCAGGCAGCCTGCGAAACATCGAAGCGATCGGCGGTGAAAGGGAGAAGCTCGTCGGGCAGTTTTCCGGCTGCAATATGACCGGCCAGTACCAGCGCATGCGCGGCAGCCAAGGTTACGCCGCTATGGCAGGTCAACAGGAACGCGCCCGGATGCCGGATCGATTGCTGATAAATCGGAAAGCCATCCGGACTCATCACCCGCAAGGCCGACCAGGCACGCACGATGTTCACGTCGCGCAGCAGGGGGAACATGCGCATGGCGCGCTGCGCGATGGCCGAGATCACCGGCAGAGTGGTGGCGTCGTCCAAGCCCGCTTCTTCCTGCGAGCCACTGATCATCACCCCCCCCTCGTCGGTCTGGCGCAGATTGACCACAGGATGCTTCAAGAACGGCGCCAATCTCTCGGTCACCAGGATTTGCCCACGCTGCGGCCGCACCGGTGCATTAATGCCGACCATCGGCGCCAGCTTGGCGTTACCCAGCCCCGCCGCCAGCACGATCTTGCCGGCGTCGACGATGCCAGACGCTGTGTACAGCAGGAAGCGGCCGCCCTTGGGTTCGATGCGCGAGACCGCACTACCCGGCCGATAATGAACACCGCGCACTTTCAAGCCCGTATGCAGCGCCGACAAAAAGCGCAACGAGTTGACATGGCCGTCGAGCGGACAGAATACCGATCCCACCACCTCGGGCCCGATCTGCGGCAACAGCTTCGCCGTGCCGGCGTGATCGAGAATCTCATAGGGCAAAGCTTGCGGCGGCAGCGAATTATGCAGCCGCTTCATCGCCTCGGCCCGCGCGGTCAGTTGCGCTTCACTAAGGCACAGAGTGAAACCGCCCGGCCGGCTGAACGCGACATCGACGCCGCTGTCCTCGCGCAACAGCGCGGCCAACTCGCTCCAACGATCCGACGATTGGCGGGTCAATTGCGCATAGGCCGGCAGGCCGAAGCCTTTGCTCTGCACCCAGACCAGCGCGAAATTGCCGCGTGAGGCACGAAACGTGTCGTCGCCCTCGTCCAGCACCGCGACGCGCTGGCCCAGCCGCGCTAGGCCCCAGGCCGTGGCCGCGCCGATAAGCCCCCCACCGAAGACGGCAACGTCGTAAGTTGCCGCTTCCATCGGTCAGGCCGGCGGCTTGGCCAGTTTGGTTTCAGCCACGCGGGCGAAGAAGGTCGCGCCCAGCGGCAGTATCTTGTCGTTGAAATCGTATTTCGGGTTGTGCACTTCGCACGCGCTTTCCCCCTCGCCGTTGCCGATCAGGATGAAAGCGCCCGGGCAGGCATTGAGCATGAAGGAGAAATCCTCCGAGCCCATGACCAACGGCCCGTTGCGATCGACATTCTCTTCGCCGACGATCGACGCTGCGATGTCGGCGGCGAATTTGGCCTCGTCGGCATTATTGACCAGCGCCGGGTAGATCACCCGCACGTCAGGCGTGACCTTGGCGCCGAACATGGTGGCAGCACCGCGGCATATCCGCTCGATGCCGGTCTTGATCTTGTCCATCACTTCGGGCTTGAACGCGCGCACCGTGCCGCGCAGCACGGCGCGTTCGGGAATGACGTTATAGGCGTCGCCGGCATGCATCTGGGTGATGCTGATGACACCCGCATCGTGCGGGCTGACATTGCGCGCCATGATGCTCTGCACGGCAGTGATGATATGGCCGCCCACCACCACTGGATCTATTCCGCTCTCGGGCCGCGCGCCATGTGCGCCCTTGCCGACGATCTCGATGTCGAACAGGCCGGCCGCCGCCATCATCGGCCCGGAGCGGATGGCGAAACGGCCGACCGGCACGCTGGGCCGGTTATGCATGCCGAAGATCGACTCGCAGGGAAATTTTTCGAACATGCCTTCTTCGACCATGACCTTGCCGCCGCCCAGCCCTTCCTCGGCGGGCTGGAAGAAGAAATGCACCGCGCCCTCGAAGTTGCGCGTCTCGGCCAAATATTTAGCCGCGCCCAGCAGCATAGTGGTATGGCCGTCATGGCCGCAGCCATGCATACGGCCCTGGTGCTGCGAGCGGTGGTCGAACGTGTTGAGTTCCTCCATCGGCAGCGCATCCATGTCGGCGCGGAAGCCGACCGAACGCGGACTGTTGCCGACGCGGATGGTGCCGACCACGCCGGTCTTGGCGATGCCGGTATGCACCTCGCAGCCGAACTCCTTCAGCTTGCGCGCCACGATGTCGCTGGTGCGATGCTCCTCGAAGCCCAACTCGGGATGGGCGTGGATGTCATGGCGGATGAATGTCAGCTCGGCATGGTTGGCGGCAATACGCGGCTCGAGTTTCATAAGGCACTCCCAATGGGTTGGCCAAACCTAGCACCCCATGCCCGCCATCGCCACGGCTTGACCGCAACTGGACTTGGCCTTACCGAGTGCCCATGACCCAAACTTTCACCGTCGAGCAACTGCAGGCAAGCGTATTGTTGCGCGATGCCAGCCTGCTGATTCTCGACAAGCCGGCTGGGCTGGCGGTGCATAAAGGCCCTAAGACCGAACTGAGCCTGGAGAAATTCCTGCCGGCCTTGCGCTTTGGCTTGCGCGAAAATCCACAGCTGGCGCATCGGCTGGACCGCGACACTTCGGGCTGCCTGGTGCTGGGCCGTACGCAAAAAGCGCTGCGCAAGCTGGGCCGATTGTTCTCGTCCAACGGCGTCAGCAAGACCTATTGGGCTTTGGTCGAAGGCGGCCCCAAGCATGACAACGGCACGATCGATCAGGCTCTGCTCAAAGTGACGGGCCGCAATGGCTGGCGCATCCTGCCCGACCCCACCGGCAAACCCTCGGTCACCGATTGGCGCGTGCTGGGCAGAAGCGATGGCGCGACCTGGCTGGAGTTGAAGCCGCGCACCGGCCGCACACATCAACTCCGCGTGCATTGCGCCGAGGCCGGCTTCCCGGTGATCGGCGATCCGGTCTATGGCCCGACGCAAAAGCCGGAACGGTTGTTGCAGCTTCAAGCGCGATCGGTCGCCTTCTCCTACTATGAGGCCAAGCCGCCGACCGCCGTCACCGCGCCGCCGCCGACTCACATGCTGGAGCTGCTGAAGCGCTGCGGCTGGACGGCCGGCCGCTGATGGCTGTGCTAGGCTGACATCATGCGATTGGCGGTTACAATCCTTGTTGCATTGCTGTTGAGCGTCGCCGGAGTCGCGGCTGGCGGTTTGGCCGCGATCTATTGGCTGC
>JBBSNV010000290.1:0-3726 GCA_038260375.1 Reyranellales bacterium | reverse complement strand
CGGCCAAGAACGTCTGGCTCTATGTCGATGTCGCCGCCATGCGCCAGGCCGGCGGCATTGCATCGAGCGGCTCCGACTATTGGTTCTCCGCCAACGCCGCGCCCAATCCGGGCGGCTATCCGATCGGTGGCCAGACTCAGATCAACCTGCCCAACGATCACTTGCAATATGCCTTCACCTGGTTCGCGTTTGCCGTGATCCTGAGTGTGATCTATCTGATCTATAGCCGTAACTTGGCGCGAACCCCGGCTCAAAACCTGGCCCAAAACCTGACCCGTCGCGAGCCAAGCAAAACGCCATGAGCAACAACGCCGTCACCGCTTACACGACCCTGGAAGCACGCTTCCGCCGTGCAGCCCTGCTGGGCGATTCCATGGCCATGCTGGGCTGGGACCGCTCGGTGATGATGCCGTCAGGCTCGGGCTCGGCCCGCGCCGAGCAAGTCGCGGCCCTGGAAGTGGTGGCGCACGAGACCTTGGTGTCGCCCGACATGGCCGATCTGCTCGATGCGGCGGGTCAGGCCACGCTCGATTCCTGGCAACAGGCCAATCTGCGCGAGATGCGCCGGCGCTGGATCCATGCCACCGCGTTGACGCCGCATCTGGTCGAGGCTCGCACCAAGGCCTCGGCGCAAAGCGAGATGATGTGGCGCGAAGCACGCGCCAAGTCCGACTTCAAGCTGCTGTTGCCCTATCTGCAGACCGTGCTCGATCTCACGCGTGAAATCGGCCAGGCCAAAGCCAGTGTGCTGAATTGTTCGCTCTACGATGCGCTGCTCGACGAGTACGAGCCCGGCGGCAAGTCGGCCCGCATCGATGCCATCTTCGCCGATTTGCAAGACTTCCTGCCGCCGTTGTTGCAGCACGTGCTGGAAGCCCAGGCCAAGCATCCTGTGCCGCTGGTTCCGCCAGGCCCGTTCCCGGTCGAGGCGCAGCGCGTGTTGGGCGTTCAGTTGATGGAAGCGATCGGTTTCGACTTCACCAAGGGCCGGCTCGACATCTCGCTGCATCCTTTCACCGGCGGCATCCCCGACGACATTCGCATCACCACGCGTTACGACGACGAGGATTTCGCGCGTTCACTGATGGGCGTGCTGCACGAGACGGGCCACGCTTTGTACGAGGCCAATCTGCCGCCGCATTGGCGCCACCAGCCGGTCGGCAACGCGCGCGGCATGACCTTGCACGAGAGCCAGTCCTTGCTGCTGGAAATGCAGACCTGCCGCAGTGCAGAATTCATCACCTTCGCCGCACCCAAGATGCGCGCCGCCTTCAACGGCATTGGCGCGGCGTGGAGCGAGGAAAACCTGCATCGCATTTACACTACGGTGAAGCCGGGCCTCATTCGCGTCGATGCCGACGAGGTGACCTATCCGTTGCACGTCATGCTGCGCTATCGCCTGGAACGGCGCTTGCTGTCGGGCGATCTGAAGCTGGCCGATCTGCCCGGCGCCTGGAACGAAGCCATGAAGCAGTCGCTCGGCATCGCGCCGCCCGACGACCGGTTGGGCTGCCTGCAGGACATCCACTGGCCCGACGGCGCGTTCGGTTATTTCCCGACTTATACTTTGGGCGCTATGGCCGCGGCACAGCTCTTCGCTGCCGCCTGCCAGGAACAGCCACAAATCCTGCCCGGCATCGCGAAGGGCGATTTCTCGCCGCTGTTCACCTGGCTGCGCGCCAATGTGCACGGCAAAGGATCGCTGCTCGACACCGATGCACTGCTGAACCAAGCCACGGGCGCACCACTCGGCACTACAGCGTTCCGCGCTCATCTCGAGCGTCGTTATCTGCCGAACTAGAAGGGGAGAGATCCATGCTGCAAATCCGGCCCAACTGCGAATGTTGCGACAAGGATCTGCCCAATGGTGCCGCTGACGCGATGATCTGCACC
Source organism: Reyranellales bacterium (assembly GCA_038260375.1). GTDB lineage: Bacteria > Pseudomonadota > Alphaproteobacteria > Reyranellales > JAQSWP01 > JBBSNV01. The sequence continues at coordinate 1,833 of JBBSNV010000290.1, read as the reverse complement.
TTCGAATGCACCTTTTGCCAAAACTGCGTCGCCACCAAATTCGCCGGACGCTGCGCCAATTGCGGCGGCGATCTGGTCAAGCGTCCGACCCGGCCCGAGCGGCTGCTGGCCAAGTTTCCGGTCTCGACCGAGCGGGTGCGCAAGCCTCACAAGGAATGCGCCTAGAGCGGATCAGGATAAGACGTAAGGCGCCGGCCGCTGCCGTCCTATCCTGTGAATCCGCTCTATTTTTAATAGGTAGAGCAAATTCACACCCTTTGACGGAATCTAAAGCGATTCCATCAAAGGGAGATTTGCTCTAGCTTGCGTCGCCCTCGGGGCGACGCTAGATTGATCGACGTCTTGCAGAATTCCTAAGGTTTTTCAGTGCGTTACATCAGCACCCGTGGTCAGGCGCCGGCGCTGCCGTTCGACGAAGTCCTGCTGACGGGGCTGGCGCGCGACGGCGGCCTCTACGTGCCCGAAGCCTGGCCCCGGTTCAGCGATAAGGAGATCGCCGCACTCGCGGGCAAGTCCTATGCCGAGTTGGCCGCCACCGTGACTTGGCCGTTCGTCGACGGCGTGATCGAACGCGGTGCCTTCTTCAAGCTGATGCACGAGGCTTACGCCGGCTTCGATCATCGGGCCGCCGCGCCGCTCAAGCAGCTCGACGGCAATGCCTGGGTGATGGAGCTGTTTCACGGCCCCACTTTGTCGTTCAAGGACTATGCGCTGCAGGTGCTGGGCCGTTTGCTCGACCAGGTACTGCGCAAGCGCGGCAAGCGCGTCACCATCGTCGGCGCCACCTCAGGCGATACCGGCTCGGCCGCGATCGAGGCCGTTAAGGGCCGCACCGCCATCGACATCTTCATGCTGCATCCCAAGGGCCGCGTCTCGGACGTGCAGCGCCGCCAGATGACCAGCGTCGCCGCCGCCAACGTGTTCAACATCGCGGTCGAGGGCAATTTCGACGATTGCCAGGATCTGGTGAAGGCTTGCTTCAACGATCTGGCGTTCCGCGACCGCTTGAGCTTGACCGCGGTCAACTCGATCAACTTCGCCCGCATCATGGCGCAGATCGCCTATTACTTCTGGGCCGCGGTGTCGTTGGGCGCGCCGCAGCGTCGCCTGTCGTTTGCAGTCCCGACCGGCAATTTCGGCAACGTCTATTCCGGCTATGCCGCCCGCGCCATGGGCCTGCCGATCGAGCATTTCTATGTCGGCTCCAACCGCAACGACATCCTGGCGCGCTTTTTCAAGAGTGGCGAAATGCGCATCGAGGGTGTGACGCCATCGCTCAGCCCCAGCATGGACATCCAGGTGTCGAGCAATTTCGAGCGTCTGCTGTTCGATCTCTACGACCGCCAAGGCGCTGCGGTGGCCGAGAGCATGGAAAATTTCCGCACCAGCGGCAGCTTCGCGGTCGGCGCCAACGCATTGGCCGAAGCGCGCAAGCTATTCACCGGCTACCGATTGGACGACGAGCAGACCGTGGCGGCGATGGCCGAGATCCAACGCCATAGTGGCGAGATCATGGACCCGCATAGCGCCATCGGCGTGGCCGGTGCGCTCCAAGCTAACAGCAACGTGCCGGTGGTGGCTTTGGCCACCGCGCATCCCGCCAAATTCCCCGACGCTGTGCGCCGCGCCACTGGCGTCGCGCCTGCGCTACCGCAGGCCTTGGCCGGCTTGGCGCAATTGCCGGAGCGTTGCGCCGAACTGCCCAACGATATCGCCGCGCTGCAGGATTACATGTTGCGCCACGCCAGCCTTGAAGGGGCCGCCTAGAATGAGCGCGCAGCGAATGGAAATATAAGAATGAGCGTGCAGCGAATGGAATTATAAGAATTAGCG
>JBBSNV010000289.1:0-3730 GCA_038260375.1 Reyranellales bacterium | reverse complement strand
GGCGCCAAAGAACAGTGGCCCGCGCAATTTGAACACTTCGACACCCGTCGGCAGCGCATCGCGCTGGGTGTAGCCCCCGCGCGCCGGCGATGTCAGGTCGTCGCGATCGGCTTCGAACAAAGCTTCGCCGGTGCTGATAGTGGCGACCTGAGCCATGCGGTGCATGAATAGGATGGCGGCTAGAACCACGCCGACCTCGATGGCCACGGTGAGATCGACCATCACCGTCAAGCCGAAAGTGATCAGCAATACCAGCCGGTCGCCCCATGGTCCGCGCAATAGCCGCGGCCAACGATGAATCTCGCTCATGTTCCAGGCGACGATGGTCAGCACCGCCGCTAGGCTGGCCAAGGGAATGTAATTGGCCAGTGGCGCGAACAGCAGCATGAACAGCAGTACGAACAATGCATGCGCCATGCCAGCGATCGGCGAGCGTGCGCCGGAGCGAATGTTCGTCGCGGTGCGGGCAATGGCGCCGGTCGCCGGCATGCCGCCAAACAAAGCCGACGCGATATTGGCAATACCTTGCGCCACTAACTCGCAGTTGGAGCGATGCCGTCTTCCGGTCATGCCGTCGGCAACCACCGCGGAGAGCAGCGATTCGACGCCGGCCAGGAAGGCGATAGTGAAAGCCGATGGCAACAGATCGGGTAGCCGCGCCCAGACCACCACCGGCAGATGCGGTGCGGGCAGGCTGGAGGCAATGCCGCCGAAGCGAGTACCGATGGTATCGATAGGAAGGCCGAAGAAGGCAACGACCAGCGACGCCAGCACTATGGCGATCAGGAAACCTGGAAATTTCGGCGCAAACTTGCGCAACAGCACGATGATCGCCAGCGATCCCAGCGCCACGCCGATGCTGGCGGGAGCGACGCTGTCGCGCGCCGCCCAAAACGCCTGCCATTTGGCGAGGAACTCGGCCGGCACTTGCGCCATCGTCAGGCCGAAGAAATCTTTTACCTGGCTGGAAAATATGATCACCGCGATGCCGGCGGTAAAGCCAGTAACGACCGGCGTTGGAATGTATTTGATCCAGGTGCCCAGCCGGGCGAAGCCGGCAATGGTCAGCACGATGCCGGCCATTAAAGTGGCGACGATCAACCCGTCATAGCCATGCTTTTGGATGACGTCGAACACCACCACCACGAAGGCGCCAGTCGGGCCGCCGATCTGGAAGCGGCTGCCGCCCAAGGCCGAAATGATGAAACCGGCGACGACGGCGGTGATCAGGCCCTTGTCCGGCGTGGCGCCTGAGGCGATGGCTAGCGCCATGGCCAGCGGCAAAGCGACGATGGCGACAGTCAAGCCGGCGATCAAATCCTGGCGCAAATCGACGACGGAATAGCCTTGCCGCAAGGTCGTGTAGAGCTTGGGAACGAAAAGACGCCAGCCAACCGCTGGCGATAAAGGCGGGAGTTCATCGGGCTTCAGGCTGATGCTCATGGCCGCAGTATAGCGCGTTTGCCGCGCACGGGTTTGACTGTAATCAATCGGGCTTGCGGCGCGACCCGCCGGCTGCCAGTGCGCCGGCGGCATCCATAAAGGCGCGCACCATGCCCAGGCGTAGATTTTCTTGGAGGCAGACGGCGTATTCGGCGACGCTGATCTTATCGTCGGCCAGCGCGATGGGCACAAAACGCGGGTCGTTGCCGAACTCGCTGTGGAACACCACGCCGATGCCGAAGCCGGCAGCCACCGCTTCGCGTACGCCCTCGCGGGTTTGCACGTCGATGATGCTGCCGGGGCGAATGTTGTTATCGGCCAGGGCTTGCTCGAACATTTCGCGCGTGATCGAGCCGCGCTCGCGCAGCACGATCGGTTGGCCCGCGAGATCTCTCAGCTTCAAGCGTCGTCGTCCTGCCCAGGCGTGATCGCGCGGCACGAACAGGATCAACTCGTCGCGCCGCAGCTCGAGCGAATGCAGCCGTGGGTCGGACACGCTCTTGGCCATGACTGCGACCTCGACTTCGAAATCGAGCAATTGCTTGAGCACGGCAGCGGAGTTTCCGATCGCCAGCGAAAACGTGACGCCTTCATGCCGCGTGCGCAGCTCGGCCAACACCGGCATGACGTGATAGGCGCTGTCGGCAGCGATGCGCAGATGCCCGCGCGCCAGCACCTTGGCGCCGGACAGCAAGGATTGCGCTTCGTCTTCCAACACGAACAGGCGCGAGGTGATGGCGAAAAGGCGTTGGCCCAAATCTGTCATGCGGGCGCCCCGGGCGCGGCGCTCGAACAGGCGGATGCGGTAGGTGTCTTCCAGCGCCCGAACCTGGCCCGAAATGGTGGGCTGGCTGACGCCGGCGGCGCGGCCTGCCGCGGTAAAGCTGCGGTCGCGGGCCACCAGATGAAAGGCGCGCAGTTGGGTCAGGTTCATATAGTTAAAACCGATATATGACATTGCTATTATGTATTTGAATTATATCTGGAGCGAGCGGATTCTAAACGCAGCCAATCCATAGGAGCTCCCATGACCGCCAAATCGCCTGCCGTCTCGGAAACCGGCGATCCGTTGCTGCTGACACCGGGCCCGTTGACCACCTCGCGCGCGGTCAAGCAGGTCATGGTGCATGATTGGGGCTCGCGCGATGCCACCTTCCTGCGCATCAACAAAGCGGTGATCGAGCGCATTACGCAATTGGCGGGCGGCGAGGGTACGCACGCCACCGTGCCATTGCAGGGCAGCGGCACTTTTGCGGTCGAAGCCATGCTGACGACCTTCGTGCCGAACAACGGCAAGATCCTGCTGCTGATCAATGGCGCCTATGGCCATCGCGCCAAGAAAATTTGCGACATCGCCGGCCGCGCCAATGCGGTGCTGGAAACGCCAGAGGACACGCCGCCCGATCTCGCCAAGCTTGACGCCTTTCTAAGCGCCGACAAAGACATCACCCATGTGTTCGCCGTGCATTGCGAGACCACTAGCGGCGTGCTCAATCCGATTGCCGAGATCGCCGCGACGGTGCAGCGGCACGGCCGTCGTCTGTTGATCGATGCCATGAGCGCGTTCGGCGCGCTGCCGATCGACGCCAAGAGCGTCGCCTTCGACGCGCTGGCCGCGTCGTCGAACAAATGTCTCGAAGGCGTGCCGGGCTTGGGCTTTGTGGTGTGCAGCCTCGAGGCGCTGCCGCAGACCAAGGGCAATGCCACCACTTTAGTGCTCGATCTGCACGATCAATGGCAGGGTTTCGAGAAGACCGGGCAGTGGCGCTTCACCCCGCCCATCCATGTCATAGTCTCGCTGCATCAGGCAATCGAGGAACACACCGCCGAGGGCGGCGTCGCGGGGCGCGGCGGGCGCTACGCCAATAATTGTCGCATCCTGATCGATGGCATGCGCGCTCTGGGCTTCAAGACCTTGCTGCCCGATCATTTGCAGGCGCCGATCATCGTCACCTTCCATATGCCGGCCGATCCGCAATTCGAGTTCCAGACTTTCTACGATCGGCTGAAGGATCGCGGCTATGTGATCTATCCGGGCAAGCTGACCGTGGCGGAGAGCTTCCGCATCGGCTGCATTGGCCGGCTCAATGCCGATCACATGCGCGGCGTGTTGGCGGCGGTGGGGGAAATCCTCACTGAGATGGGCGTGCGCCAGACCGCGCCGGCGACTAGCTCCACTCGGGCCGCGTAATGGACACCTATCAAGGCGGCAACCTCGTCGCGATCAACGGCCGGCAATATCGCCGCCGCAACGAGCCGGTCGTGGTGGTGTGCGTCGATGGCTCGG
>JBBSNV010000288.1:0-3736 GCA_038260375.1 Reyranellales bacterium | reverse complement strand
CTACGGCAAGGTGCAGAAGGTCACGGCTTTTGCCGACATAAAGGTCCAGTTGGTGACTGCGTTTCCAGACCTGAAGGTCCAGTTGGTAACGGCTTTCCCCGATGCTTGCGGCAAATGGCAGTACGTCACGGCATTTCCCGATTTAACCGTGGAAATCGTCACCGCGTTCCCCGACATCAAAGTCCAAATCGTGACGGCTTTTCCGGGCGTGCCTTAGAGCGGATCAGTGTCAGGTGCTCGCGCCTGACCTTGTGATTCCGCTCAACTTTTAGAAAAGTCACTTCGCTTTGGCCAATAGGCGCGCTGCTTCGACCGCGCCATAAGTGAGAATGCCGTCGCAGCCGGCGCGCTTGAAGCCGGTCAGGCTTTCTATCAGCACTTTCTGCCAATCGAGCCAGCCGTTGTTGGCCGCGCCGCGCAGCATCGCGTACTCGCCCGACACCTGATAGGCGTAAGTCGGCACGCCAAACGTGTCTTTCACCCGGCGCACGATGTCGAGATAGGGCATGCCGGGCTTGACCATCACCATGTCGGCGCCCTCGGCGATGTCGAACGCCACTTCGCGCAGCGCCTCGTCGGAATTGGCGAAGTCCATCTGATAGGTCTTCTTGTCGCCTTTGCCCAAGGCGCCCTTGCTGCCGATGGCGTCGCGGAACGGGCCGTAGAAGGCCGAGGCGTATTTCGCGGCGTAGGACATGATCAGCACCCGATCGTAGCCCGCTTTATCGAGCGCTTTGCGAAACGTGCCGATACGGCCATCCATCATGTCCGAGGGCGCTTGGATATCGGCGCCGGCTTCCGATTGCACCAGTGCCTGGCGCGTCATGATCTCGACCGATTCCTCGTTGACCACGTAGCCGTCACGTATAATGCCGTCCTGGCCGGCTGGATTGAACGGATCGAGCGCTACATCGCAAATGATGCCGATCTCCGGCACCTCGGCTTTGACGGCGCGAATAGCGCGGCATACCAAGCCATCGGGATTGTAGGCTTCGGCGCAATCGGGCGTCTTCAACTTGGCATCGACTTCGGGGAAGATGGCGATGGCGGGGATGCCGAGATCGCGCGCTTCGCGCACGGCGCCGATCAGCTCGTCGAGGTTGTGGCGAAACACGCCCGGCATCGACGCCACTTCGGTCTTTTTCTTCTTGCCGTCCTGCACAAACACCGGCCAGATCAAATCGTCGACCGAGAGCTTGTTTTCCGCCACCAATCGGCGCGACCAGGCATGGCGCCGGTTGCGGCGCAGGCGCGTGGTGGGAAAGGCGCCCAGTGCGGTGTAACGCGCAGCCATGATCGTTTCCTTGTTGTCTCTCGTAACGCGGCCATCTTAAGAGCCGCCCCATCGCCTGACAATGCGAGCGATTGCGGCGCAACTCTGCGCTCTGCAGAGAATTTCGGTTAGTTGCGACGGATAGCGCATTAGCGCGCGATTGACACAACGAGACAAGCACGTAGAAAATGGAAGCTGCATTGCAACGGGGAAATGTCATGCGTGCAATGCTGGTATTGGCTTTAGCAATCGTCGGAATGGTCGCGTGGCCGGCGGGGGTTCAGGCCCAGCCCACGACCTTTCGCGACTGTGCCAACTGTCCCGAAATGGTCGTTATCCCGGCCGGCTCGTTCGCCATGGGGGCGCCGCCGGGCGAGGAAGAGCGCGAGGGCGTGCCGGAGACGTTTCGCGGCTTCAGCGCGCCGCAACTCCGCGTGACCATCGGGCGATCGTTTTCCATGGGGAAATACGAAGTGACGCGCGGCGAATACGCGGCGTTCGTCCAGGCGACGAACCGCGCCACAGGGGATTCGTGTTATGCCTATAATTCCGAGGGCAAATGGGCGCAACAAAGCGGGCGCAATTGGCGCAATCCGGGCTTCGCCCAGAGCGACCGCGATCCGGTGGTTTGCGTGTCGTGGGACGATGCCCATGCCTATACCAAATGGCTCTCGTCTGTTACTGGCAAGAATTACCACCTGCCGTCGGAAGCGGAATGGGAGTACGCCGCCCGCGCGGGCAGTGCAGCGGCGCGGTTTTGGGGCGACAGCCGCGAAGGCGCCTGCTTCTACGGCAATTTCGCTGATTTGACGGCGGCATCGGCGTTGAATTGGGAAAAGACGACGCAACTCATCTTTTTTTGCGCCGATGGATTCACTTACACGGCCCCGGTTGGCTCGTTCCGAGCCAATGCCTTGGGCGTTTACGACATGCTGGGCAACGCCTGGGAATGGGGCGGCGATTGCTGGACCGAAAATTTGACCGATGCATTGGCAGACGGCGTGTACCGAGGCACCCCGGCCCATCCCGGCGATTGCAGCAAGCCCGTCGCGCGCGGCGGCTCCTGGGACAGCTATCCGAGGGACGCGCGCTCGGCCTTCCGCGGCAGGGGCATCTCCGGGAACCGGTTCAGTGATCTCGGCTTCCGGATCGCGAGACCCAATTGAATCATGAATCCTTTCCTCTTTACTTCTTGGGGGAGTTCAAAGCGGCGCAGCCGTTCTGGTCGTTCGTGACAAATTCCCGCGTAGCCAGAAATTCCTGATCGGCGATATGACTCAGCGGACCGCGCACGCTGTGCTCGAATCTTTGATCGAGGCGACTGACAGAGATCGCTTGCCGCTCGCATTGTCCTGACACGCGATCTTAAGAGCAGGCCCGTCGCCTGCCAATGCGATCGAATGCGATGTTCGTGCTCGCGTTGACAGTCGAGGGCAGCGATCTAAGATGCCGCGCAACCAAGAAAACGCTCGTTTACCCAGCGGTTCCATAATGGATTTCGATCTTAACGAGGAACAACTCGCTTTCCAGCAAGCCGCACGCGATTTCGCGCAAGGCACCATGCTGCGGCAAGCGGCCAAGTGGGATGCCGAAAGCATCTTCCCGGTTGAGACATTACGCGAGGCGGCGGCGCTCGGTTTCGGCGGCATCTACATCAAGGACGATGTCGGTGGCTCGGCCTTGGGCCGGCTAGACGCCGCGGTGATCTTCGAAGAATTGTCGGCTGCCTGTCCGTCCACTGCCGCTTACATTTCGATCCACAACATGGCGGCGTGGATGATCGACGAGTTCGGCAACGACGAGCAGCGCCGTCGCTTCTTGCCGCAGCTGACGGCGATGCAGCGTTTCGCCTGTTACTGCCTGACCGAACCCAATGCCGGCTCCGATGCCGCCTCGCTGCGCACCAAAGCGGTACGCGATGGCGATCACTATGTGGTCAATGGCTCGAAGGCGTTTATCTCCGGTGGCTCGGCTGGCGAAATCTATGTTGTGATGGTGCGTACTGGTCGCGATGGTCCGGCAGGCATTTCGACCTTGGTAGTCGATGGCGCTACGCCTGGCGTGTCGTTCGGCAAGCTGGAAAAGAAGCTGGGCTGGAACTCGCAGCCTACCGCCATGGTGATCTTCGAGGATGCGCGCGTGCCGGTGGCCAATCGGCTGAGCGAGGAGGGCGACGGCTTTAAGATCGCCATGCGCGGGTTGGATGGCGGACGCATCAATATCGGCGCCTGCTCGATTGGCGGCGCACGGCAGTGTTTGGAAACCGCGCAGCGCTATATGGGCGAGCGCAAACAATTCGGCCAGGCATTGGCCGAGTTCCAAGCGCTGCAGTTCAAGCTGGCCGACATGGCGACCGATTTGGACGCGGCGCGGCTGATGATCCATCGCGCGGCTTTTCGGCTCGATCGGAAATCGCCCGATGCGACTTTGGCGTGTGCGATGGCCAAGCGCTTTGCCACCGAT